>JANNGC010000506.1:0-1869 GCA_031380445.1 Pedosphaera sp. | reverse complement strand
GGGGATGAAAGTGGATTCGTTTGGTGACTCCACGGGCGTGCTGCAAGGGGTGTAAGACGGGCTTCCAGCCGGTCCAACTTTGAAGCTCATGTAACGCGAGAGTTGTTGCCCGGCACCGGAACCATTCCCAATCCTGAAAGGATTGAATCCTCCAGCCCAGGGTTGCGAGGAACGAGCTACCCTGGGTGAGATGCCCAAAGAATGCCCCAACTCTGAAAGAGTTGCATCACTGGCCATTCCGCCCTCCTTGATTCAACTTTTTCAGAGTTGATGAACTCATCACGCCACCCAGCGTAGCGTCTCGGCGACGCAACGCTGGGCTGGATTATCCGAATCCTTTCAGGATTCAAAAACGGACGTGCAAACAAGCGGAACGCGCTGGAAGCCGTGTCCTACTCCGTCTCCACGTTCTTCAACAGCCGCTGCTTGGTCGCGTCGGGCAGCGTGGACTGGTTGACCCAGTTGGCGGCGGCGGTCTGGTCCTGGCGCAGCCAGTTGCGGGCGATGTTTTCCATGCGGCTGTTGCGCTGCTTCTCGTCGGCCATTGTTTGCGCCCAGCCGGCGGCGGTTTTCGGATCGGAGTAACTGAGCTGGCTGACCAGCGCGCTCACGGCGCTCTCGCGCGTCGCGCCGGCGGGGAAACCTTGCAGCCACGCGCTCACGCCGTTCGCGTCCACCTGCGCCCACGATTGCACGACGCTGCTCACGGCTTCATCGCGCATCCCGCCTTCGGGGAAACCAGAAACCCACGTCGCCGCCGCCTGCGGGTCGGAGCGCGCCCACGTCGAGACCACGGAAGTCGCCGCGCGCTTCTGCGCTTCGCCGCCCGTCATGCTCGCCACGTAAGTCGCCGCCGCCTGCGGATCGTTGTTGGCCCAGCCGCCGATGACATTGCCGAGCACGGTGTTCTTCTGGTTGCCGTCCTGCATTTTGTTCGCCCAGTCGAGTGCGCCCGCCGGATCATTCGCCGCCCACTGGCTCGCGAGGCTGCTGACGAAATTGTTTTTCTGGCTCCCGGACGGCAGGGTCTCGGCGAAGGTCGCTGCGCCCTGCGGATCGGTCTGCGCCCATTGGTAACTGAGATTCTGCAACGCGTTGTTCTTGCCGCCGCCGTCGGGCAGTTTCTTTACCCACTCAATCGCGCCGTTCAAGTCCGTGCTGGCCCATTGCGAGGCCACGGTACTCATCATGTCGTTCTGCGTCTGGCCGGCGGGCAGCGCGAGCGCGAAATCCGCCGCCGCCTGCGGGTTCACGCGCGCGACCTGATACATCATGTTGCGCGACGTCGCGCTGGGCGGGGCCGGCGGGCAAGGCCGCGACCCACTTCATCGCGGCCTCGGGGTCTTGGTTTGCCCACTGGCTGGCGAGACTGCTGATGGCGCTGTTTTGCTGCGAGCCGGGCGGCATGGTGAGCACGAAGTCCGACGCGGCCTTCGGATCGCTCTGGCTCCAGGAGGAGACGAGTTGCCGCATCGCGTCGTTCTTGTTGCCGCTCGCGGGCAAACCTTCCACCCACTTCAACGCGGCCTGCGGATCGTTCACGCCCCACTGGCTGACCACGGAACTGAACAGGTTGTTGCGCCCGGAGCCGGGCGGAAGATTCTGCACGTAAGCCGCCGCCTCGACGGGTGAAGTCGCCGCCCACGAAGAAATCACGCCCGCCATCGCATTCTGACGCGAGGTGCCGGCGGGGAGCGTCTCGACCCACTTCAATGCCGCGCCCGAATCGCTTTGCGCCCACTGGCTGGCCAGCGTGCTGATGAGCGAGTTGCGCTGCTGACCGTTCGGCATCTTGTCAATGTAGTCGCGCATCCCCTGCGGATCGTTCTGCGCCCACTGGTAGCCCATGTTCTGGTAGGCATTTTGTTT
>JANNGC010000755.1:0-2097 GCA_031380445.1 Pedosphaera sp. | reverse complement strand
GAAGCGACCGCACTCCAAACGTTGGCGCGCAGCACCAGACGCCTCTGGACTCGCGAAGCGTTTGGTGTGCGGTCGCGTCAGCGCCGCTTTGGGTTCACGCTCATCGAACTGCTCGTCGTCATCGCCATCATCGCGATTCTGGCCGCGCTGCTGCTGCCCGCGCTGGCGAACACCAAGCAGTCGGCGAAGCGCATCCAGTGCGTGAGCCAGCTCCGCCAGCTCGGCCTCGCGGCGCGGATGTATCTCGACGACCACGACGGGCGCACGTTCCCGTTCAAGTATTACGAGACGAATGGCGGCGCGCTCTACTGGTTCGGCTGGATTGAAAACGGCGTCGAGGGCGAGCGCCGCTTCGATGCCACGCAAGGGCCGCTCTTCGACTACGTGAACGGACTCGGCGTGGAGATTTGTCCGTCGCTGAATTACACGAGCGGCCATTTCAAACTGAAGGCGAAGGGCGCGTCGTTCGGCTACGGCTACAACCGTCATCTCGCCTCGACGAATGATTTTCCCGCCGTGAATTCCGAACTCGTCCGCGACGCCGCCGGCACCGTGCTCTTCGCCGACGCCGCGCAGATCAACGACTTCCAGGCCCCGGCTTCGCCGGAAAATCCGCTGCTGGAAGAGTGGTATTACGTGGACGCGGCGGAAGGCTCGTCCAGCTATCCGAACGCGCATTTCCGTCACCGTGAGCGTGCGAACGTGTCGTTCCTCGACGGCCACGTCGCGCCCGAGCGTCCCGCGCCCGGCACGCTGGATGAACGTCTGCCCGGCGAACACGTCGGGCGGTTGCGCCCGGAAATTTTGCAGCCGCGGTGGTGAGACGGAGCGCGGACTTTCCAGTCCGCAGCAATGCTCGCCAGCAGAGGGCGCAGGAACTTGTGGACACCGCTCTACATCTCACGTTGCTGCGGGCTGGAAAGCCCGCGCTCCGGGGCGCTTTGCACCCCGCGCTTGTGCCACCCGTCACGGCAGCGTATTCAAGGCCGCGTCATTCATGAAAAATTGTTTGTTCACTCGCGGTGGCTGGCTGGCGGTCGTTTTCTCGCTCGCCATTTTCTCCACGCCGTTGCGCGCGGCCGATGACGCCGCCGATGGTCTCGCCGCGCTGGTCGAACTGCTCGGCTCCAGCGACGACGCGCAGTTTCAATACGACGTGCTCAAGGGCTTGAGCGACGGATTGAAAGGCCGGCGCGAAGTGAAGATGCCCGCCGGTTGGGAACCCGTGGCCGCGAAGCTCACGAAAAGTTCTGACGCGCGGGTGCGTGATTTGAGCCAGTCGTTGTCCGTGACGTTCGGCAGCGCGTCGGCGCTGGCGAACTTGCGCGAAGTCCTGCTGAACAAGGACGCCCGCCTCAGCACGCGCAGCAATGCGCTCGTCGCTCTGCTCTCGGCGAAAGACCCGAAGCTGCCGCCGGCTTTGCAGTCCTTGCTCGGCGATTCCGCCATGCGCGGCGCGGCGTTGCGCGGGCTGGCCACGTACGATGACGCGAAAACTCCGGCGGCGATTCTCGCCGCGTATCCTTCGCTCAATCCGCTGGAGAAGAAGGACGCCTTGAACACGCTCGTCTCGCGCGCGACCTACGCGAAGGCCTTGCTCGCTGCGGTGAGTGAGAAGAAAATTTCCTCCAAAGATTTGAGCGCCGACCTCGTGCGCCTGCTGCGGAATCTGAAAGACCCGCAGCTCAACGAGCAGGTCGCGCAGACGTGGGGCGTGGCGCGTGAATCACAGGCCGACAAGCTCGCGGACATGGCGCGCTACAAGAAATTGATCGCGGACAAGGGTTACGGCAATGCGGCGCGCGGGCGCGCGACCTTTGCCAAACTTTGCCAGCAGTGCCACACGCTCTTCGGCGAGGGCGGCAAGATCGCGCCCGACATCACCGGCTCGAATCGCGGCGATCTCGATTACATCCTGCACAACGCCGTGGACCCGAACGCGGAAATTCCGAACGACTACCGCACCTCGAACATCGAGACCAAGGATGACCGCTCCATCACTGGCATGGTCACCAAGCAGGACGACAACGCGCTGACCATCGTCACCGCCAACGAGACCATCGTGCTGCCGCGCAACGAGGTGAAGTCGCTGGCCGA
>JANNGC010000498.1:0-2833 GCA_031380445.1 Pedosphaera sp. | reverse complement strand
CAAAGTCTGGGGCGGCATCTCGGGCGTGCAGCACACGCTGCCGCTCTTGCTGAGTGGGGCAGCCGTCCCGGCTGCCGCAAGTCCACTGGCCGTCTCGGCTGGTGGTTCTTCAGCCGGGACGGCCAAAGGACTGTGGCAGCCGGGACGGCTGCCCCACTAAGCAAGAGCGGCAGCGTGTGCTGCACACCGGAGATGCCGCCCCAGACTTTGAAGAAGTTCGCGTCCGTCTTCATCCCCGGCGGAGACGGCGAATGATCCGAGCCGATGGTGTCCACTTCACCGGCCAGCACGCGCGCCCAAAGTTTTTCCCGCTCGGCAGCGGAACGCAGCGGCGGCGCGCACTTCGCCACCGCGCCGAGCTTTTCCAAATCATCGTCGGTCAGCGTGAGGTAGTGCGGGCAAGTCTCCACGCTCACGTTCACGCCGCGCGCCTTCGCTTCCGTGATGAGTTGAATCCCTGCGCTGGAACTGACGTGGACGACATGCAGCGCGCAACCCGTCTCGCCCGCCATGTCCACAGCGCGGCGAATCGCTTCCAACTCCGCCGCGATGGGTCGTGAGTCGAGGTAATCGCGGATGGAAGTTTTGTTCGCGGCGATACGCTCCTGCGCCAGCGCGTGCGTCATCGTCTCACTCTCGGCGTGGACGGCGACGGGCAGCTTCAGCGCCGCCGCGCGCTTCATCCCTACGCGCAGCGTCGCATCATCCGCGCCCGAAAAATCTTCGATGCCGCTGTCGGACATGAACGCTTTGAAGCCGATGACGCCGCAGGCCGCGAGTTCTTCCAGGCGATCCACGTTTTGCGGCACGAGTCCGCCCCAGAGCGCGAAGTCCGTGAGAGAATTTTTCTCCGCCGCCGCGCGCTTCAGATGAAAGCTCTCCGCATCCAGCGTGGGCGGATGCGCGTTGAGCGGCATGTCGAAAAACATCGTCCCTCCGCCCGCTGCCAGCGCGCGCGAGCCGGTCTCGATGCCTTCCCAATCCGTGCGGCCTGGTTCGTTGAAGTGAACGTGCGCGTCAATGACGCCGGGGAAAATGTGCAGTCCGCTGACGTTAATCACTTCGCAGGCTGACGAACTGACTTTCAACTCCAACGACGCAATCTTCCCGTCCGCAATGCCAACGTCGGCTGCGTTTTCGCCGTCCGGTGTCACCACCGTGCCGCCGCGCAGGATGAGATCGTAGTCAGGCATGTTGCTCGGCGAGGAGTTGGAGGAAGTCATTCATCACGTCGAGCGCCACGGCGATGTCTTCGACTTTCGCGGATTCATCGGGATGATGACTGAGGCCGTCGCGGCACTGCACGAAGAGCATCACGGCGGGTGTGATTTTTCCCAAGACCGCCGCGTCGTGGCCCGCGCCGCTGGGCAGTTCAATGACTTCGGGCTGATGCTTTTGCGCCGCGCGTTTCAACAAGGCCGTGAGTTCAAGATCGCACGGTACCGAGGCGGTCTCTTGCACGAGCTGCCACTTCACGAAAATGCCGCGCCGGCTCCCGATGTTCTCAGCCGAGCCTTGTAAAAACTGGACCGCTTCCAGACGCAGGGCGTCGGAGTGGTGCCGGACATCCAGCGTGAGCTGTGCCTCGCCGGGGATGACGTTGCTCGCGCCGGGCGCGACCTGAATCTGGCCGACGGTCGCGACGAGTCCGGCGATGGACGCGGCGTGCGCCTCGACGACCGCGATGAATTCTGCCGCCGCGCACAAGGCGTCGCGCCGCAAATCCATCGGCGTGGTTCCCGCGTGGCCCGCCTGGCCGGTGAAACGAATCTTCACGCGGCTCTGGCCCGCGATGGCGGTGACGACGCCGACGGCGAGATGCTTCTGCTCCAGCACCGGCCCTTGCTCGATGTGAACTTCCGCGTAGCCGAGCAGTTTGTTCGGGTTGCACTTCGCGGTGGAAATTTTGTCCGGTGCGCCGCCGAACTGGCGCATGGCATCGGCGAGAGAAATGCCGTTCTCATCCACGCGCTGCAAGTCCGCCGCCGTCAGCGTGCCGGCCAACGCACGGCTGCCGAGGTAGGTGCTTTGAAAACGCACACCCTCTTCATCGCAGAAGCCGATGACTTCCAGCGCGAAGGGCAAGGAAGTCTCGCTCGCGTGCAACTTGGCCACGCACTCGATGGCGAGCACCACGCCGAGCGGCCCGTCGAATGCGCCCGCGTTCCGCACCGTGTCGAGATGCGAGCCGAGGAGAAAAGTTTTCGCACCCAGGCGCGCGGCTTCGGCGCGGCCAATTAAATTGCCAATTGCATCCTCGCGCACCGTCATGCCCGCCTCGCGCATCCAGCCGCCCACGAGATCATTGGCGCAGCGCATGGCGGGCGAACCGTAAGTGCGCGTGAGCCGCCCCGGCTCGTCACTGATGCGCGCCAGTGCGGCGAGGCGCTCCATGATGCGTTGCGCGCCGGCACTCATTCAGCTTCCGCGATAGGTGCTGTAAGCCCACGGCGAGCACAGCAGCGGGACGTGATACGACGCGCCCGCATCGGCGATGCCGAAGCGCACGGGCACCGTGTCGAGAAACCTGTCACCAGAAGGCGCGGGTTTTTGCGCGGCGAGTTCGGCGTCGGTCTGCATGAATCAGGTTCCCGTAGGAGACGACGTCAGGAGACTCAGAGCTCTCAAAAAGAGCGGCCTGAGGCCAATGAACTCGGGAATTCGCCCGCCCTCACCCCAGCCCTCTCCTCCCTCCGCAGTGCTGCTACGGAGGGCCGGTCCCCCAGGAGAGGGAGAAGCCGTCGTGTATCCATCGAGTCCGCGGATCTCACGGCCACCATCGCCTGGCATGCTTCGATTGATCGAGGACGCTTGACGATTGAGACGTCCGTTT
>JANNGC010000489.1:0-2473 GCA_031380445.1 Pedosphaera sp. | reverse complement strand
ATTCGCAAGGTAAGGGCGTGGGAACTTGCGGACACCGCTCTCCAATTCACGTTGCTGCGGGCTGGAAAGCCCGCGCTCCGTCACTGCCCCTGCCGCTGCGCGATGATGAGGTCGCGAATCCCTTGCGGATTCGGCACGCCTTCCACGCGCTCCGTCCCGTCCGCCGACGCGGCGGTGGAAATGGTGATGTCACCGACTCCGACCATACGCCCGAAGAACGATTGATCAATGTCGATGGCCCGCACGTCGCGCATGAAGAATTCCCGCTCGCACTTGTTGAGCAACCCGCGCTCAAGCGTGATGCGCTGGCGATAAATTCTTAGCACCGTGGCGTTGCGCTTCACCGCCGCCACGATCAGCGGAATGATGAGCCACGCGAAACACAGCCACCAAAAGTAGCCCCACCACGAGGGGCGAATTTCGGCGAGCAGTTCATCCGTGGCGAGGGTGGCGGCGACGGGCGCGGGCAATTTCTCCGCCACGGGAAAGCCGCACGCGGGGCAAGATTTGGCGGACGTTGAAACTTCGCGGCCGCATTCGGGACAGGCAATGAGTGGCATGTTCGATCCTTTGCCAGAGCGTTAGCAGCCGGTGGCAAGGCAGGCCAAGGGATTTCTCCCACGCCCCGGCGCGCGGACTTTCCAGTCCGCAGCAACGTCCTAACGATGAACGGTCTCAGACTCGACCAGAGCCTGCTGGGCATCGTGGCTTGCTGCGGGCTGGAAAGCCCGCGCGCCGGGGAATCCGTGCTTCCCGAACGGCCCGCCGTTTTGCCATACACAGCGCGCGATGTGGCCGGTCATTCTCCGCGAGCTGCGCGCCGGCTCCCGGCGTTGGACGACGTACTGGCTGCGGCTGCTGGCGGCGGGCGCGGTGCTGGCGGCCATCGCCTACTGGATGATTCAACCGCGCTTCGCCTTCACGAGTCCGGCGCGCGTCGGGCACGAAATTTTTCTCCTCCTCCACTGGGTCGTGCTGGCCGCGATCTGGATCATCGTGCCGATGCTCACCGCTGACACGTTGAGCCGCGAGAAACGCGAGGGCACGCTCGGCCTGCTCTTCCTCACCAATCTCAGCGCGCGCGCCATCGTCTTCGCGAAGGGCGCGGCGGCGGGCCTGCTCGCGCTCACGCTCTGGCTGTCCGTGGTGCCAATCATGACCGTGCCGGTGCTGATGGGCGGCGTCCCGTCACAGGAAATCATTTTCTCATGCAGCCTGGCGCTCGGTTCGATCTGCGGCGCGCTGGCGGCGGGGCTGATCGCATCGGCGATTTCGCGTGGAGCGGCTCCGGCGGTGGCGACAGCGCTGGCGCTGGCGGCGGTCGGGCATTTGCTTTTTTGCGCGCTCGTAGCAGCGGCGGCTGATGTGTCCTGGGTGAACGGTGCGCTCATCAAAGCGGGTGATTTATATTTCCTCGCCGCAGGCGTGTTCATGACCTGGCAGCTTGAACTGCCAAGTTTTACGATCACTGCCAGGGCAGGATCCGCCGCGGCTTTCACGACCGCCGTTGTCCTCATTCCCCTGTTCTCCTTTCTTGTCGCCGTTCTCGGAGGAAGTCTTGCGGCGTGGACCTTGCGCCGCAACTGGCAGGACAAACCCAAATCCAAACGCCAGACCGAGACGGAGAAGTTTTTCTTCTCGCCCGTCTTTCTCACCGGAATTTTCCGCGCGTGGATGCGCCGCTCGCTGGAGCGCAATCCCATCGGCTGGCTGGAGAAACGCCGCGTGACCGGGCGCATCATGTCGTGGGTCTGGCTGGCGCTGATGATTTCCTTCGCCTCCACGCTCACGTATGGCGGCGGAGGAATGCGTCCGCGTGACTGGAACCCCATCATGTGGATGCTGCTCATCACCATCGCCTACGTGGCGGCGGGCAGCTTCCGCCGCGAGCGCGAGACGGGCGCGCTGGAACTCATCCTCGTGACGCCGCTGTCCGAGCGGCAGATCATCCACGGACGGCTGCGCGGATTGTGGAGCCAGTTTCTGCCCACGTTTTTGTTGTGGGTGGCGGTGGTGTTCTACATCAGCTTCGGCGTCCAACGCTGGCGGCCCGGCGACTTGATCGAATTCACCATCGCCTACTTCATCGTGCCGGTGGTCGGGCTTTACTTTTCGTTGCGCTTTCGATTCGTCGTGCTGGCGTGGCTGGCGACGCTCGCGGTGTGCTTCGCGGCACCGCAACTCGCCTGGTGGATTTTTGACTCGGGGTTAGATCTCAATCGGAATGACAACCGCAGCCTGCCCAACTCTATTTTCATCTCCGTGCCGGTGCAACTTTTCCTCGCCGCATTGCTCCTCCGGCGTTTGCGCGTGAATCTCGCGCACCGTTCCTTTTCACTGCGCTGAAGCATGACGCGCGCTGAAACAAAGTTTTCAAGTTGGGAAGCCCGCCGCCGTCACCATCCTTTCTTCCGTTCCGAAAGCGGCGCTGAAGCGACCGCACTCCAAACGCTGACGCGCGCGACGAAGCGCC
>JANNGC010000486.1:0-5280 GCA_031380445.1 Pedosphaera sp. | reverse complement strand
CGGTCACGAAACTGTAGTCCATCAACGCGCTGACTGAGACGAGCCGCGCGTCCGCCGGAACCAGTTCGCCGTGGCGAATGAGCAGCCGGTCGCCGACGGTGAGTTGAGAGATGGAGACGGATTTCTCAGCCGGAGCGCCGGTTTCCAGACCGGCGTGTTTCAATTCAGGTTCACGCCGATTTGGAAATCGGCGCTCCAAAAGAAAAAAACCGCGCCCGGTTTGCACCGGGCGCGGTTGTGAAACTTCAGGCGGACGGATTAACCGTGGTAGCCTTCTTCGCCGTGTTCCGCGAGGTCGAGGCCGAGGCTCTCAACTTCTTCGGTCGGACGCAGACCGACGACGGCTTTCACGATGTAAGCAATAACCACGGTGCCGACGATGGACAGCACAAGCGTCAGGCCGATGGCCTTCACTTGTTCCATCCACAGGCCGTTGCCGATGAGTTTGTCGAGGCCGTTGGTCTTGGCGTAGGTGTTGGCGTCCGTGAGGTTGCCGTTCACGCTGCTGGTCGCGAGGAAGCCGGTGAGCAACGCGCCCATGGTGCCGCCCACGGCGTGAACGCCGAAGGTGTCCAAAGCGTCGTCGTAGCCGAGCCAGCCCTTGAGCTTCACGACCGCGAAGAACGGAACGATGCCGGCGAGCACGCCGATAATCATCGCACCCTTCGCGTCCACGAAGCCCGCCGCCGGGGTGATGACCACGAGGCCCGCGACCGCGCCGGAGCAGAAGCCGAGCACGCTGGGCTTGCCCTTGAAGATGTATTCCGCCATGCCCCACACGAAGGCTGCGACCGCTGCCGCGAGCGTGGTGGTCATGAAGGCGTTGGCCGCCACACCGTCCGCCGCCACGGCAGAACCGGCGTTGAAGCCATACCAGCCGACCCACAACATGCCGGTGCCGATCATGCACATGACTATGCTGTGCGGTTGCATCGGTTCCTTGCCGAAGCCGAGGCGCTTGCCGAGGATCATGCAGAGAATCAACGCGGACCAACCGGAGGACATGTGAACGACCGTGCCGCCGGCGAAGTCAATCGCCTTGATCTTCGCATCGCCGTTCCAGACGCCGTTCATCAAACCGTCCACGCCCCACACCATGTGCGCGAGCGGGAAATAGACGACGAACATCCAGAGCGTGACGAAGAGGAGGATGGCGGAGAACTTCATGCGCTCGGCAATCGCGCCCACGATCAGCGCCGGGGTGATGATCGCGAACATCATCTGATACATCGAGAAGACGTTCTGCGAGACCCACGCGGCGTAGTCCGTGTTCGGCGCGGAGTCCACGCCCTTGAGGAACGCGAATTTAAGCCCGCCCAAATAAGGACTGCCCGCCGAGAAGACGAGGCTGTAGCCCACGACGTACCAGAGAATCGTGACCAGGCCCGCGATGCCGAGGCATTGCGCGAGCACGGAGAGCACGTTCTTCTTGCGGACGAGGCCGCCGTAGAACAGGGCCAGGCCGGGCAGGGTCATGAACAGCACGAGCGCGGCGCTGGTCATCATCCACGCGTTGTGGCCGGGACCGGGGCCGGCGATCTTCGACGGGGCGTTGGTGCTGCCGTTGCGCGCGCCGTTGTTGACGTAGGCTTCGAGGTCTTCGATGCGTTCCGTGACGGAGCGTTCCGGCGGGGCCGGAGCATCCGCCGCCATCGCCAGCGGGGCGAAGCTGCTGAAGAGCAGGCTGAACAAGGAGAGGGAGAGGAATAATTTCTTCATGTTGGTTAAATGATTGGGTTGTCCAGTCGCGGGTTAAACAGCGGTGTCACCTTTTTCCTCGGTGCGGATGCGGATGGCTTCCTCGACGTTCGAGACGAAGATTTTGCCGTCGCCGATCTTGCCGGTCTTGGCCGCGCCGATGATGGCCTTGAGGGCGGCATCCACGCGGTTGTCGGGCAGGACGAGCTCGAGTTTGATCTTGGGCAGGAAGTCCACCGTGTATTCGCTGCCGCGATAGATTTCGGTGTGGCCTTTCTGGCGACCGAAGCCTTTCACTTCGCTGACGGTCATGCCTTCGATGCCCACGTCACCGAGGGCGTCTTTTACTTCCTCCAATTTGAAGGGTTTGATGATTGCTTCGACTTTCTTCATGAGTTTTTTAGGGGCGAGGTTTGCTGACTGCGGACCGGAGCTTCCCGAACAGCGGTAAGCTCGCGAGAGCGAAAGAGACAACGAGCGCGTCCATCTCAAACGACGCGCGGGAACCGACGTGCCTGAGGGCACGATTGGTGGCGGTGTCGAAGATTTTGCGAACTCGGGTTTTCAAGCGCACCACACCTTAGCGGGCTGCGTGCCATGGGTTCAACATGGGCGAGGATGCGGTTCAAAGGCTTGCAATTATTGTGTTATCTCGCTGTATGAAAATTATTTGATGCGCTGATTCGACTGTTGAAGTTTAGACAGTGTGGGTTTTTATCGGCCAAAAATTTCAACGGGATGCGGGGCGGATTTGAACCGGCGGGGGAATCGCATATGCAAAAAACCCGGCCTGTTGGCCGGGTGAAGTTGTCGCAAGTTCCTGTGCGCTGGAGGACGGGGGTTCTCAGCGCGGCGCGTCAAAATACGCGGAGCGTTCGAGAGCGTTGAACGTCGCCACCAGTTGAAACCGCTCGCGCAGCTCCTCGAGAAACGGCCAGTGCATCTGCTTGTTGAACGGGCGCACCACGAAGCTCGTGCCGTTGGCCGCGTGCTCCTCCGCGTGCTGCTGCCAAGAGGTGCTCGCGGTGGCCCGCACCTCCTTGTAGATGACGTTGCTCTCGTTGCTCATGCCGCTCAAGCCGCCACCATTTCGGGCACGTCGAGGAAGCCCTTGAGATGCACGGAGCGCGTCGGGTGACGCAGCTTGCGGAGCGCCTTCGCCTCGATCTGGCGGATGCGCTCGCGGGTGACTTTGTATTGCGTGCCGACCTCTTCGAGGGTGCGGCGGGTGCCGTCAATGAGGCCGAAACGCATTTCGAGAATGTGCCGCTCGCGTTCGGTGAGCGTCTTGAGCACTTCGCCGAGCTTGCCTTTGAGCAAGCTGGTCGAGGCCATGTCCATCGGGCTTTCGGCCTGCTTGTCCTCGATGAAATCACCAAAGGTCGCATCGTCGTCACCGACGGTGGCCTGCATGGAGATCGGATTCTGAATCATCTTCAGAATCGCGCGCACGCGGTCGGCGGGGAGGTTCAGTTCCTCGGCCAGTTCCTCGGTGGTGGCTTCGCGTCCGAACGTCTGGAACAGCTCCTTTTGCACGCGCATCAGTTTGCCGAACACCTCGATCATGTGGACCGGGATGCGGATGGTGCGGGCCTGATCCGCGATGGCGCGGGTGATGCCCTGGCGAATCCACCACGTCGCGTAGGTCGAGAACTTGTAGCCGCGGCGATACTCGAATTTCTCCACGCCACGCATCAGGCCGATGTTGCCTTCCTGAATCAGATCGAGGAACGGCAGGCCGCGGTTGATGTATTTCTTGGCGATGGAAATCACGAGGCGCAGGTTGGCCTCGGCCATGTCTTTGCGTGCGCGGTCGCCGGTCGCTTCACAAGCGCGCAACTGCTGGTGCGCCTTCAAATAATCTTCGCGCGGCATCCGCACGAGTTCTTCGAGTGCCTTGATTTTTTGCTGCTCGCCGGCGACCAGTGCGGAGGCTTCGCGGGATTTGGCGCGGCTCTCCATCGTGGAGACCATGCGCCAACTGTTCTGCATCTGGTCCTGGACGTTCTGGGCCACGAGCATCATGTCCTCGAGCACCGAGGGCTTGTAATGAAACTTGGCGAAGGTGTTCTGGAGCTTTTGATCCAGCTCGCGGAACTCGATCCAGCGCTTCGCCTTCACGGCGGCGGACGGCGCGGCCTGCCACTGGGCAAACTTCTCGTCGGTCTGATCGTCGAGCGCGCGGACTTTCTTCACGAGCACGCGGAGGGCCTTGAGATGCGCCTCGCGGTTTTCCAAACGGCTGTCCGAGACCACGCGGTCGAAGCGTTCGCGCGGCGGGTCGGCCATCAATTTTTCCGCGAGCGCGATGTGCTCCTTCGCGGCAAAGCCGAGGCGGTAGAGAATTTTCTTCCGTTCGAGATCGGCCTCCTCGATGCGTTTGCAAATGGCGACTTCCTGCTCACGGTTGAGCAGCGGCACCTTGCTCATCTGGCGCATGTAAACGCGAACCGGATCATCGAGACCGTCGAACGGCACCTTGGTCGTCTCTTCGGGTTCCTCCGCCTCCGGCTGTTTCACGCCATCGGCATCGGCCTGATCCACGACGCGGATTTCCAGCGCGGTGAGCTTGGAATAAATCTCGTCCAGCATCTCGGGCGTGACCGGGCAGTCCACGAGCGCGTCGTCAATGTCGTCGCTGGTCAGGTGGCCCTGCTCCTTGGCGATGATGACGAGTTCGCGGAGCTTGTCGGCAACGAGATCGTTGCCGGTGGCCAGAGGCGCGGCGGTCTTCGCATCACCAGCAGCCTTGGCAAAAGCGTCTGCGCTGTCGCCCTCGGCGGCCGGGGCGGCGGCACGCGACTTGGGCGCGGCTCCAACGGCAGGTTCACCAACTTTGCGGCGCGAGGGTTTTACGGTGTCGCGCTTGGACCGTGCGGCTTTCGATTTCAACATTTTGTTTGGCATCCTGATTCTGGAATTGAAAAAGGCCGCACATGCTCTCACGGAATCGTCCTGAGTCAAACATGGACTGGAACATTTTCAGTGCGGTGTGCGAAGGGCGCAGAAACATATTTCCTGTTCTCCCTCGCGTTGAACTTCCGGCAAGGGGAAGGTCGGGAATGACCGAAGGAGAGCAGCGCTTTTATCTGCGCGAAATTCATCCCCACTGGACGACGCCCCGCATCTCCAAGGAAAAGGTGGCCGAACTGCTGGGGGCGAACTTGGTCGAGCTTTCCACCGAGGGGGGCGGGATGATTCGCCTCACGCACGCCGGATCAGCTGAGAAGACAGCCTCCCGTCAGCGCAAGAGCAACTCCACGCTGAGCCTCGTCCGCAAGCCAGACAATTCGGCCCGCCAGCGCCGCAGCCGTCAGGGACCACCGAGACCTTTGTCCTGAGAACAGTCAAGTAATTGGAGCGTGGCTGTCCCCAGCTGCAGCACGCCACTCAAGAAAGAGATGCTTGGAAGGTTTGTGTGATGTTCACGATGACCGCCGCGCTCTTGGCGCTTCAGACGTAAAATCCCCGAAGCTGCCACCCCGCCTTTGGGGGGTTTCCGCGGCGCGGGCTTTCCATTCCCCACTGAGGGGGGGGGGTGGGTTGGGGATTTCCGGGGCCGGACTGAGGAGGACGGTTGCC
>JANNGC010000481.1:0-2696 GCA_031380445.1 Pedosphaera sp. | reverse complement strand
GCCGCCCCACGCGTCCTTCACCGTGGAACCGGCCGGCTCGCCATAGACGTAGATGACCAGCGGATATTTCTTCGTCGCATCGAACTCCGGCGGCTTGATGAGCCATGCGTCCAGTTCAACGTCCTTGGCGACCGGCACGCGCAGAAACTCCGTGGTCAGCTGCTTCAACTCAGCAAGCTTCTCCTTCAGCTTCTTGTTCTCGGCGAGCACGCGGACCTGTTTGTGATCCGGCAACGAGATGAATTCCTTCACCGGCGGCTGATCAAACGTGGACCAGGTGTGAAACGCCCACCGTCCATCCGGAGAGATTTGATAGGAGTGCGTGCCCGACTGCCCGGCGGGCGTCACACGCTCACGCTGCCGTCCGCTGAAGCGCGTCCGGTAGAGATAGCGCTGTGTCGGGTTCTCCGGCGACGCGATGAAGTAAAGCCACTCGTCTTTCTCATCCACATGGACGAGGTCAGTCACGTCGTAATCGCCCTTCGTGACCAACTCCAGTTTTCCGCCCTCGCGCTTGGCGAGATAGAGGTGCTGCCAGCCATCGCGTTCGCTCCAAAACACAAACCGCTTGCCGCCCTCGATCCACTTCAGGTTCTGATGCGCGTCCACCCACGCCGCGTCGCCGTCGGTGAGGATGGTCTTCACCTTGCCCGTTTCGGGATCGGCGAGCATGACCGTGTTGGTGTTCTGCAACCGGTTCAGTTGCTGGAGGAAGATCTCCTTCGAACCTTCCGGCCATTCGAGGTCGAAGATGTAGTGGTTGCGCGGATCGCCTGGCACCTCCATCCAGCGAGTCTGGCCGGTGGCGAGTTCCACTGCGCCGACGCGGCAGGACGAGTTCATTTCGCCGGTCTTGGGATACTTGATGAGCTGCGTCGTGGGATAGAGACCATCCGTGTTGTTCACGAGCGGCACTTCGCGCACACCCTCGGTGTCGAGCTGCCAGTAGGCGATGAATCGCCCGTCGGGGCTCCAGCGAAAGCCGTCGCGCAGGAAGAACTCCTCCTCGTAGACCCAGTCGAACGTGCCATTGACGATGTCGGGCGATGTTTTCGTGGTCAGCGCCGTGATGCGGCGGCTCCGCAGGTCCTGCACGTAAATGTTCCGTTCGCGCACATAGGCCACGTGCTGTCCGTCCGGCGAGAACTTCGCGAACATCAGCGTCGAAGGCAGCGCATCGCCGCCGAGCTTGAAGAGCTCGTGGCTCGACCGATCCAGCACCCAGTAATCACCCCGGCTCTGCGTGCGCCAGACGCGCTTCGTGTTGGTGAAGAGCAGCAGGCGCGACTTGTCCTTCGACCAGATGTGCTCATCGATGCCCAGCGGCGACGAAGTCCCCGGCGGAACAAAGTCCGACGCGGGCACCAGGATTTCCTTCGCGCCCGTCTTCGGATCGTGACGCACCAAGTCCCGTCCGCCCGACGACTCCTTGGAACTCTCGAACGTCGTGTAGCCCAAGCTGTCCTCCAGCCAGCGCGCCGAGAACCCGTCACCGCCGAACTCGCCCGAGTCGAAGATGCGCTTGACCGTGAGCAGCGGGGAATTGGTTTTGTCGGCTGCCGCCATCGGCAACGCGCCAAGCAACAGCACCAAGCCCAGCCAGCAGGCGACTCCAACCCGTGTAGCAGCCGACGTGAGGAGGCTCTGATACTTTTGGGCCTCGTTACCTCGGCTGCCACGGAGTTGTGAAAACGACTTTGAAGTGTTCATTTTTCGGAAAGCTGATGGATGGTACCGTGGAGAGAACGAGCGAAGGTCGCGCCGTCGGGGGCTTGGAGACTCACCTTGAGTTCATAGCACTGCGTGGGCGCGAGCGTCGGGATGTCGAGCGTCACGGTGCGGGCGTCGGTGCTGAGGCGCGCGGCGATGATGTCGAGGGGATGTTCGTCGTAGTGCTTCGAGCCGTAGTTGGCGCTGCGTTTGAGCGACCAGACTTTGAGCGCGAACGCATCGGGCTTCACGCTGGCGGGGTCGAGGTGGTCGCTGAAGGTCACGGATAGCGCACCCTTCGCGGCGTGGATGGCGAGCGGGATGTTCGCAGGTTTTTCGTTGCGACGAATGCGATGGAATCCTCCCGGTGCCGCAGCATTGCCCGCCCAGCCGAACAAGCCGCAGGTGTAGAGCGCGCCGTCGCTGCCGAAACGTCCGCGCATGATGCCGGTCGCGAAACCCGGCAGCGGCAGCTCGCAGACCGCGCCCTGCCATTGGCCGCCGACTTCCTCGTGCGGCACGATGTAGGCGCGACCCATGCCATAGCTGAGATTCAGCAACGAACCGCCGAGCGATCCCCAGGCGTTCTTCGGCACCCAGAGCAGTTCAGCCGGACTGCGGTCCTTGGCGTTCGTGATCCACACCATCGGCTGTTCCATCGCGGAGTCAGACGTGTTGGTTCGGTCGGTGTAGCCGAACATGTTGCCGTAAAAGCCGCCGGGCTTCACGCGATTGATGCGGTTCTTCGGCGTCCAGTGGCCTTCCTGATCGGTGACGAAGAACGTGCCGTCGTCGTTGAGGCAAACGCCATTTGCGGCGCGAAATCCATTGGCGACGATGTCGGTGCGTTGGCCGTCAGCACTCACGCGCAGCAGCGTGCCGTGATGCGGCACGAGCGCGGGCAACGCGTGACGGGCGGACTTGGCGTAATAGAAATTTCCCGCCGCATCCGTCTGCAAGCCCATCGCGAATTCGTGGAAGTGCTC
>JANNGC010000749.1:0-2546 GCA_031380445.1 Pedosphaera sp. | reverse complement strand
AGGGCTACCAGGTTTGGGCCGATGGCCTGAAACCCATCTTCACCGAAATCCTCGGGCCACCGGCGAAGACTGATCACGGGCCACCACCCACGGGCGATCCCAGCGCCAAGCCGTCAAAAACCAACTGACTCATGACACCTACCCAACTGTGAGCGCGCCCCAAGCAACTCCCACCGCCGACGGTGATCGGCTGAAAAAAACCGAATACGTCGGCTACGCCCTCGGCGACACCGCGTCGAACTTCTTCTTCCAGACGTTCAACATCTTCCTGACCTACTACTACATTGATGTCTGGGGCATCGCGCCGACGGTGCTGCTCTGGCTCATCCCGCTGGTGCGTGCCTTCGGCGCCTTCGACGACGTGATCATGGGCCTCATCGCCGACCGCACGAACACGCGCTGGGGCAAGTTCCGCCCGTATCTCCTCTTTGGCGCGATCCCCTACGGCATCTGCGGCTACCTGATGTTCCTCGGGCCGGACTTCGGCCCGACCGGCAAGATTGTTTACGCCGCCGTCACCTACGCGCTCATGATGGTAGCCTACACGGTCATCAACGTTCCCTACTCGGCGATGCTGGGTGTCATCAGCCCCTCGCCGCGCACGCGCACGGTGGCGTCCACCTGCCGTTTCGTGGGCGCGTTTGGCGCGGCCTTTCTGATCTCGTTGTTTGTTCGCCCGCTGGTCGAGCATCTCGGCGCGGGCAATGAGGCGCGCGGGTTCCAACTGACGATGGCCATCTTCGCCGTCGTTTCCGTCGTGCTGATCCTGATCACGTTCGCCACCACGAAGGAACGCGTGAAGCCGCCGCACCAGCAGAAGACCAACGTCCGCGAGGAGTTGGGAGAACTCTTCAAGAACTGGCCCTGGGTCGTGCTGCTCATCACCTCGATCTTCTCCAACGCCTTTTCGGCGCTGCGTTCGGGCAGCACCATTTTCTTCTTCAAATACGTGCAGGGCTTCGATTCCACGCCCGTGTTCTGGCGGCTGGACCACACCACCCTGTTCCTGACCAGCGGCGCGCTGGGCCTGGTGCTGGGCACGCTGTGCCTCGGTCCCATCGCCCGGAAGGTGGACAAGAAATACTACGCCGCCGGGCTTAGTCTGGTCACCGGCCTCTGCTTCCTCGCCTTCTTCTTCGTCCCGAAGGGGCAGTTCTGGACGATGGTCGCGGTGAACATGCTGGCCCAGTTCTGCGCCGGGCCGACCTCCGCGCTGACGTGGGCGCTCTACGGCGACGTGGCCGACTACGGCGAGGTGAAATACGGCCGCCGCTCCACCGGCCTCATTTACTCGGCGTCGCTCTTCTCCATCAAGACCGGCATCCTAATCGGCGGTTTCCTCGTGCCGTTGTTCCTGGCGAAGTTCGGCTACGTGAAGGGCGCAGCGACGCAGACCACCACCGCGCTCCTCGGCATCACGCTCGCCTTTTCCATCGGCCCGGCGCTCTTCGCCATCCTCAAGGCCGTCGCGCTGATGATCTATCCGCTCGACCGGAAACGTCTGGACGACATCGAACGCGAACTGGCCACCCGCCGCGCTGCCACTGCTGAAACCAAGCTCGCATGAACATCCACAACCCCATCCTCCCCGGCTTCAATCCCGACCCGTCCATCGTGCGCGTCGGCGACGATTACTACATCGCCACCTCGACCTTTGAGTGGTTCCCCGGCGTGCAGATTCATCACTCGCGCGACCTCGTGAACTGGCGGCTGCTCACCCGGCCGCTTCGCCGCGCCAGCCAGCTCAACATGCTCGGCGATCCGGATTCCTGCGGCGTCTGGGCACCGTGCCTCAGCTACGCCGACGGGCTGTTCTGGCTGATCTACACCGATGTGAAGCGCTTCGGTCGCGCCAGTGTCGCCGGCGCCAGCGGCTCTTCGATGCGCGACTTTCACAACTATCTTGTGACCTGCCCGACCATTGACGGCGACTGGTCCGAACCCGTTTATCTCAACAGCAGCGGCTTCGACCCGTCGCTCTTTCACGAAGACAATGGCCGCAAGTACCTCGTCAACCAACTCTGGGACCACCGCCCCGGACACAATCGTTTCGCGGGAATCGTGCTCCAGGAATACTCGGTCACGGAGCGCCGGCTCATCGGTGAACGCGTGAACATCTTCAAGGGGACCGCGCTTGGGTTCACCGAAGCGCCGCATCTCTACAAGCGCGACGGCTGGTACTACCTGCTCACGGCGGAAGGTGGCACCAATTGGAACCACGCGGTCACGATGGCCCGTTCGCGCAAGCTCACCGGTCCGTACGAGCTGCATCCCGACACCTACATCATGAGCGCCCGCCAGCGGCCAGACTCCGAACTGCAACGTGCCGGGCACGGAAGCCTCGTCGAAACACAAACTGGCGAAACCTACCTCGCCTATCTCGTCGGCCGACCACTGCGTAACCGTGGCCGTTGCACGCTCGGCCGCGAAACCGCGATTCAGAAGATGGTCTGGGGCGAGGACGGCTGGCTGCGCACGCTGGACGGGCAGGGAATTCCCACGGTCGAGACTCCGGCACCGTCGCTGCCCGCGCACACATTTCCTGC
>JANNGC010000444.1:0-10267 GCA_031380445.1 Pedosphaera sp. | reverse complement strand
CCCGCCCCCCCCACCGGTGGCCTGACCGCGCCGGGGGGGGCGGTGCGCCCCGCCACGTTGACAAAAGGAGGCGGAGGGACAGAGTGGCGGGAGTGAAACCATCCACATCAGTAGTTAGGCTGCTCACTTAGCATGGAACGTAAAGCGTCAGCACCCTTGGTGATTACTGCGGCCCTCATTTCAGCGATTGTCGTTGGCTCACTCAGGCTGATGACAAAAGTCGAGTTTGCGCGTTTGCGGACTCTGCGTCTTGAGGATCACATCCCTTCGATTACGAGACAGTTTTATAACATTTCCGAGTTTGGTTGGAGCATACCAGCGGCTGCGTTCGCGGTTGCCGCCTTAATCCTGTTCAGGCCGCGATTCAGCACGCCCTTCATCAGTTGGTATATCGCACTCACCATCTTGTTTACTTGTATTTGGGGCGCGTATGGCGCGGTAGCGTTGTATCTTCTGTACGTTTCACAGCAAACGGCCTAGCCATGTGCTGCAGCGAGCGTCGGTGAGCCGTAGCAAGCCGGAGGCTTGCCGGAACGTAGCCGGGGGTAACACCCCCGGAATACGCCCCACCCGAAAATGATTTCGCCCCGGAGGGGCGGCGGAACTAGTCGCACTTCCTCAACTCACCACGCCTTTCCCGCGCCCCTGCCGGGGCGCATTCCACTTTCGTACGCCGGTTCCGGGGATGTTATCCCCGGCTACATTCCGCCATCGCTCCGCGATGAGGACTAGCGGCGCGTTAGCTCCCTCCCTTGTTCAATTCCCCGCCTCGCGCTACGTTCCGCGCGTGACGCCCAATTCAACCCTGAGCACCGTTCTCTCTCGCGCGCTCGTCTGCCTGTTTCTCTCCGCCTGGCTCCTGTCCGCCGCCGACCCCGGCGTCATCCGGCTGCGCAACGAATACATCCGCACCCCCACCAAGGCGGAGCGCGCGGCGGAGAAAACCCAGGCCGTCGCGCCGGCGCACACGGGCCTGTTCGTGATTCAATTCGACGGCCCGGTGCAGGCGGCGTGGACGGAACTGCTCCAGCAACGCGGCGTGACGCTGGTGCAATACGTGCCGGAGAACGCCTTCGTGGCGCGGGCGAGCGTTGCCGGGGGTGGACTTGTGCTGCGGGATTTGGAGGCGCTGCCCTTCGTGCGCTGGACGGGGCCGTATCGCGCCGCGCACAAGATGCTGGGCGGGCTGGAGAACCCGAAGTTCCTCGGCGTCGGCGCGGATGTGGCGGTGTCGGTGTTGCTGGCCACGGACGCGCCCGCGCCGGAGCTGACCACGGCGCGCGGTCTGATGAAGAAACTTTCCTCGGAATCGGTGACGCGCTTTGGCCGCGTGTGGCGCGGGGAAATTTCGCGGGCGCAATTGAACACGCTCGCCGCCTCGGACGCCGTGCTGTGGATCGAGCGCGCCGCGAGGATGAAGCTGAACGACGAGACGGCGGCGAAGATCGTGGGTGGTGATTCCGGCGGGCACGCGACCCTCACGCAATCGCTCGGCTACGACGGCAGCGGCGTGTCCGTGGCGGTGGCGGACAGCGGGCTGCATCTCGGCACGGCGGAGGACATGCACGCGGATTTGTTCGGGCGCGTGGATGCGTTTCTGTTTTACGGCAGCACGCTGTTTGGAGCCGAGGACGAGCACAGTCACGGCACGCACGTCGCGGGCATTGTCGCGGGCAATGGTGCGACGGGTGAACTGGACGACTACGGCGCGCTCTGGGGACTCGGCGTGGCGTCGGGCGCGCACCTCGTGGTGCAACGGCTCTTCGATGCGGAAGGCGGTTACACGCCAGACGGTGGATTCACCTTCGAGCAACTCACGCGCGACGCCACCACAGCGGGCGCGGACATCGGCTCGAACAGTTGGGGCGATGACACGCAGGGGCGTTACGACCTGAGCGCGATGGAGTTCGACGGGCTGGTGCGGGACGCGAACGGGCAGTTGGCGGGCGACCAGCCGTATATTTTGGAATTCTCCGCGGGCAACGCCGGGCCGGGCGCGCAGACGATTGGCAGTCCGGCGGTGGCGAAGAACGTCATCGCTACTGGCGCGTCGCAGAACAATCGCTTCGACTATTTCATTTACGACTTCGGCCAGGAGGCGATGGCGGATTTCTCCAGCCGCGGCCCCGCCGAGGACGGCCGCATCAAGCCCGACGTGGTCGCGCCCGGAACGTGGATCGCCTCGCTGCGCTCCCCCATAGGCAACGACGAGAACGCGTGGGCGGACATTTCGTTCAACTATTTGTTCCAAGGCGGCACCAGCCAGGCCGGCCCGCAGGTGTCCGGCGCGGCAGCGGTCTTCGTGCAGTGGTATCGCGATCAATACGGCGTGACACCGTCGCCCGCGCTGGTGAAAGCGGCGCTGATCAATTCCGCCACCGACATGAGCGAAGAGACGGAGACCGGCCCGGTGCCGAACAACGACGAAGGCTGGGGGCGTGTGGACCTGACGCAGATCATCGGCTCGGATCGCGGGCAGGATTTCGTGGATCAATCCGTGACGCTAACGACGGGGCAGATTTACGAGCGGCAGATCGTGGTGGCGGATGAGTCCATGCCGCTGTTCGTGACCATCGCTTACACGGACGTGCCGGGCTTTCCGGGCGCGGTGCCGGCGCTGGTGAACGATCTCGATCTCGAAGTGGTCGCGCCGGACGGGCGCGTGTATCGCGGCAATCAATTCCTCGATGGCGAGGCTCTCGCGGATTCGGGCGCGGGCGATCCGCTGAACAACGTCGAGTGCGTTTTCATCGGCGAACCGCTGGCGGGGCCATATACGATTCGCGTGCGGGCGCGGAACGTGCCGCAGGACGCGCGCGTGGACACGGGCGCGGTGGATCAGGATTTCGCGCTCGTCGTCTCGGGCAGTCTGCCCGCGCCCGGCACGGGCCTGGTGTTCTTTGATCGCCGCGCCTACACGGTGCCGGGGATCATCAAGGTGCGCGTGATTGATTTGGATTTGAACGGGCAACCGTCGCTGAACGTGAACGTCCGCAGCACCACGCAACCGGCGGGCGTGAATCTTTCGCTGCTGCCCTCGGGCATTCCGGGCACGTTCACCGGCAGCGTGCAGACCGCGACGACGATCATCGCGAACCGCCTCCGCATCGCGCACAACGACACCATCACGACGGATTACTTCGACGCGTCGGCAGGCGTGCTGCGCACGGCGACGGCACACGGAGATTTGTTGCCGCCCATCATCAGCGGTGTCGGCACGTCGAACGCGTTCGGCAACACTGTGGTGATCTGGCAGACGGACGAGCCGGCGAATTCTGTGGTGCGCTACAGCACGAACACGGCGTTGAATCTCGCGGCCACGAACACGGCGCTCAGCGAGGCGCATGCGGTGGCCTTGCAAGATTTGTTCCCGGGCCGCACGTATCAATTCGTGGTCATCTCCGAGGACGAGGCGGGCAACCGGGCCACGAATAACAACGGCGGCGCGCTCTTCAGCTTCGTGGCCGCTACCGCGCCGACGGTGCTGCTGGTCGAGAATTACGAGAACGATGATTTCGGCTTCGGCCCTGACATTCCTCTGAGCGTTTACACCGACCCGTTGAACCAACTCGGCGTGAGTTACGATGTGTGGGACATGATCAACGGCGCGCCGTCGCCGACCTTCAACGACCTGCGCCCGTATCGCGTCGTGATCTGGCGCGTGTCGGACAATGTGTTCATTGGCAACTCGCTTACGCCGCAGGAGCAGAGCGCGGTGGCGCAATACGTCGCGGGCGGCGGCGCGTTCCTGATGTCCTCGATGGAGCAGCTCTCGCGGCTTGGCGCGGGCTTCAAGGCCGACGTGTTGCAAGTCGCGGCCTTCGGCGAGGACGCCGGGGCGTCGTCTGCCCACGGCATTCCCGGCAACGTGATCACGGGCGGCGGGCTGTCGCTCGCACTGGATTACGCGAACTACCAGACGGAGACGTACGAGCTGTTCGATGTTCCCGCCGATGTTTCCGACGTCATGACGGCGGGGACGAATGCTTTCCCGATTCTCCTCGATGACTTCGGTGACGCGGTGGGCATCGCGTATCCCAAGCCCGGTTTGGATCGCACGGGCCGCGTGGTCTATCTGTCGTTCCCGCTGGATGCCGTGTCCGCGACGGATCCTGCGCCGAACAACCGTGCCGCCTTGCTGCAACGGCTGCTGAACTTCCTCGCGCCCGGCGAGCAGGGCGTTGGTACCGTGACCTTCGACAACACGGAATACACGCTGCCCAGCCTCGCGCTGCTCGAAGTTGCGGACTCCGATCTCGCGGGCGCAGGGCAGGTGACGGTGCAGGTGTCGAGCACGACCGAGCCAGTGCCGCGCCCGATTACGCTCACCGAGTTCGGGCGCTTTGGAATTTTTCGCGGCACGCTGCCTATCGTCGCCACGCACGGCGCGAATCCGTCGAAGGAAATCCGCGCGGTGAATGGCGACACTGTGACCGCGAGTTACTTCGACGCCTCACGCGGAGTGAACGTGACCTTCGACGCACTCGTGGAAACTGTTTCGCCCGTCATCAGTTCGCTCGGCATCGAACCGAGTTACGTGGACGCGCTGGTCACTTGGAACACGAGCGAGCCGTGCGATGCGCTGGTGCAATACGGCGAGTCGGCCTTCCTCGGACGCACGGCCTACGTCTCCACGCTGGGTACGAGCCACGAAGTCACGCTGCAAAATTTGCTGCCGAACCGTCTCTACTACTACCGCGTCGTGAGCCGCGACAACGCGGGCAACACCACCGTGGACGACAACAACGGCGCGCTGCACACCTTCCAGACGCTCGCGCCGCTGACCGCGCCGTGGTTCGACACTCTCGAAGGCGGCTCCGGCGACTGGTCCGTGTACTCGACGGACGATTCTGAACTGAGCTGGGAACACGGCGTGCCGGGCAATGGTGAGACCGCCTTTTCGCCGACGCACGCGTGGGGCAGCAACTTGCAGGGCGTGCCGAGCGGCTTCGTGGAATCTTTCCTCATCAGTCCGCCAATTTTTCTCACGGGCGGCAATCAAGCCACGCTGCGCTTCATGCAGAACTACGAGTTCTTCGAGGACGAGGACGACTTCATCCATCTCGGCGAAGTCTCGATCATCACCAATGCTTCGGCGCAGCCCATCACGCTTGATGTGTTGCAAGGCTTCGCCTCGGACGGCTGGGAGGAGGCGGAATACGATCTGACGCCGTACTCCGGGCAGTTGGTTTATCTCGTCTGGCACTACGTTTATTTTTCGTTCAGCGGAGCGCCGCGTCCGGGTTGGCTGCTTGACGACATCGCCGTGACCGTGAGCAACGGCCCCGTCGGCACGCTCATCGTCACGAGCACGCTGGCGCAGGCGACGTTCACCATCGCTGGAGTGGATGTTGCGGCGAATCTGGCGGGGCAGGGGACATCGCTCGTGCTGACCAACGCCACGCCGGGCGAATACATCGTGACCTTCGGCGCGGTGCCGCACTGGAACACGCCCGTGCCGAAGACGAACACCGTGGTCGCGGGCCAGGTGAAAGTGTTCAAAGGCGACTACACGATCACCGACTCGAACGGCAACGGCATCGCCGACTCGTGGGAGCAAATTTATTTCGGCAGCGTGGCCCCGTCCCATCCCGGCACGGTGGATACAGATGGCGACGGGATGAACGATCTCGGTGAGTTCCGTGCGGGAACGAATCCGACGAACGCCGCGTCGCTGCTGAAATTTCAAACGCCCTTCGTGCCGAACCCCGGCGTGGTGCGCTTCGACTGGCCGACGGTGCCGGGCCGTGGCTATCGGCTCGGCCAGAGCGCGGATTTAATTTCGTGGACCACGGTGCTGGACTGGTACCGCGCGAATGGCGCGGTCTTCTCGTTCACGACGAACGTGGGCAGCGGCACGTACTTCTATCGCGTCGAAGTGAAGCCGTGACTTGGCGCCGGTCTCCGCCCCGGCGCGAAGGAAGCGTGACCACGACGACTCGGGCCAGACGGCACCCCGCTTCGGATGGGGAAGGTTTTGCAGGCGGAGGAAACGGGAGCCGCGGGAGGGTTTCCGGCGGGCGGGCGTGATGAGTTTTGTCGGACGCGCGCGGGCGAATCTGACCGGTGGGAACTCCGGTCTGGGCCACGGTCGTTCGGAGAATTATTTTGCCACGTTCCTGCCGAGCCGTCCCTTCGCGACCACCAAATCATCCCGGCACCGGCAGGATGATGTCGCGGAGCCGCCAGCGGAGTCCCTGACGGATGAGGATGAGTTCCGAGACTTCTCCGTTCCGGCCCGTGAAGTAGACCACGAACTGATCCGTGGCCCGATACTCGCGAACGGCCTGAGTGAAGGCTCGAGCCAGTTCGGCGTGATTGGGCGGCGTCGCAGCGGCTTCTTTTTTTCCAAACTTCACCTGCCCGGAGAGCAGGCGGCACAGGCCCGCAGGCGTGATGTATTCCGTGCTGAGATGTTTCACGACGCCGAGGGCAATGGCCTGGGCGATGGGATTGAGGGGCTGGTCGGGCGCGTCCTGCGCCATCTTGTTGGTCACGATGGTGGTGACCTGCGCCTTGAGGCTCGCCTGGAGTGATGGAAAATCGATGTCGCGCGCGAGCGCGTTGGTGTCGCTCCGGCGCAGCGCGTCATGGATGCGGTCCACCGTGCGATGCGGCGCATGGTAAAACCAGATGGACGCGGCGATGGTCAGGGCGAGAAACGCGAAGGCTCCGAGCGCGAGCCAGAGTTGGGTGCGACGTGACATGGGCGTGGAGACGGAGGAGTTGGGGACATTGTTGCCGCGCAACCGGGCCGGCCCAGAGGTGCAAAGCCACGCGCTGCGAGGCGATGGCCAAGCCGGGGGCGTTCGCCCGGGCCTCGCAGCGCGAGGCCTCCCACCTGGCCCGCGCGCCGCCAGCGGCACCCTTTGGAAGAAACATTTGCCGCGCGCCCCGCGCTTCCGCAACACTTCGCGCGTCATCACGCTCCGATGAGCATCACGTATCTTGAAGCCATTCGCGAAGCGCAGGCCGCCGCCCTGCGCGCGGATCCGCGCGTCTATATCTATGGGCAGGACGTGGGGGCGTTCGGCGGTGCGTTCAAGGCCACGAAAAATCTCGCGGCGGAATTTCCGGGACGCGTGATTGATTCCCCGATCAGCGAGGACGCGATGGTCGGCTCGGCGGTGGGCGCGGCGATTCAGGGGATGCGGCCGATCATCGAGATGCAGTTCGCGGATTTCTCGACTGTGGGCTTCAACCAGATCGTGAACCAGGCGGCGACGCTTTTCTGGCGCACGCAAGTTCCTTGTCCGCTCGTGGTGCGGCTGCCCTTCGGCGGCACGTCGGGCGGCGGGCCGTTTCACAGCCAGACCATGGAGGCGATTTACGCGCACTATCCCGGCCTCGTGGTGATGACGCCTGCGACGGTCGAGGACGCCTACAGCATGTTGCTCGAAGCGGTGGCCATTGATGACCCGGTGATTTTCTGCGAGCACAAGTTTCTCTACTACCATCTCAAGGCGGAGAAGCTGCCGACCGAGGCGCTGCCCACGGGCAAGGCCCGCATCGCGCGCGCGGGCCGCGACATGACCATCGTGGCCTACAGCGCGATGGTGCATGAGGCGCTGGCGGCGGCGGCCGAGTTGCAACTCGACGGCTGGGAAATCGAAGTCGTGGACTTGCGCTCGGTGAAGCCGCTCGATACCGACACGGTGATTGCGTCCGTGGCGCGCACGGGACGATTGCTCTGCGTGGGCGAAGCGTGGCCGTGGGGCGGCGTGACAGCGGAAGTCATCGCGCGCGTGGCGACGGAGGCGTTCGACCTGCTCGATGCGCCACCGCAACGCTTGAACGCCAAGGACACCCCGGTCCCGTATCATCCGAATCTCTGGGCCGCGCATCGCCCGACGGCGCGGTCCATCGTGGACGCCGCGAGGAATCTTTTGAGGACGTAGTATGCTGCAAATCCCCATCATCATGCCGCAGCTCGGCGAGTCCATCGCCGAGGCCACGGTCATCGGATTTCTCGCGAAGGCGGGCGACACCGTGGAAGCCGATCAAGACCTCATCGAAGTGGAGACCAACAAGGCGACGATGAATGTCTCCAGTCCCGCGCGTGGCAAGGTACAGGAGTGGATCGCCAAACAAGATGAGAGTTACGCCGTCGGCGAAGTGCTCGGCTATCTCGAAGTGACCAAGGAGGACGCCGAGCGCTCAGGCTTGGACTCGCCGGAAAATCAGCCCGCCGGTCACGTTGAAAACAAACCCGCGAACGGTGCCGTCAGCGAACCGCGCCACGGCGTCGAGCCGACGGTGCGCGGACTGCCCGTGCCGGCGCACGCGGCGGGCGCGAGCTACATGTCGCCGCGCATGAAGGCGCGCATGAACGAACTCGGCCTGCACGCCGCCGACATGGCGGGCATCGCCGGCAGCGGCGCGGCGGGCCGTGTGACCATCGAGGATTTAGAGAAATACATCGCGAACCTGGACAAACACAAACTCACCGAAGCCTCGACCATGCGCGTGGCCGTGGCCGACGCGATGCGCCGGAGCTGGACGCGCCCGATTGCGACCGTCGGTTTGCCGGTGTCGTTGGACGCCGTTCTCGCGCACCGCAAGAAAGCCGATCCCAAACCCGGCCCTGCGCTCTACGCCTTGCGCGCCCTGGCGCTCGCGCTCGCGGAAAACTCCGCGCCCGCCGGACGCCTCGTCGGCAGCAAGATTGTTCACCCGCCCGCGATTGACATCGGTGTGGCCGTGGAGGCGGAAGATGGCGTGCTCGTTCCGGTGTTGCGCGGTGTGGACAAGAAACCGCTCAAGGATTTGGTCGTGCGCTACAGCGAACTGGTCGCCCTCGCGCGCGAGCGCAAGCTGCCGTTCGATGCCACCGGCGGTTCCATCGCTACGATCACGAACTTCGGCACTTTCGGCCTGACCTGGGCCACGCCGATCCCGCTCCCGGAACAAACGCTTGTGCTCGGCATGGGCGCTGGCAAGCGCGTGCCGAACTGGGATGAAGCGAAACAGCAATTCGTGCCGGTCATGGAGTGCAATCTCACCTTGAGCTTCGACCATCGTGTGCTGGATGGCGGCGCGGCGGGACGGCTGTTGCAGCGCATCAGCGCGCTGATGCAGGAGCCGGAGAAGTTGTAGCCGCCACGGAACGCGTCTCGCGCTCCGCTCTCCAAGCGCAACGCGCCCTTGTCAGCCTCGCGCTGTTTTGCCAGCGTCCCGTCCTGAATTTTTTCACAACAAAATCATGAACACCGTCAATCAACTCAAGACCATCAAGTCGAACACGGCCGCGAAGGTCGGCGCGGAACTCTCCCGCACCGGCGGCCTCCTGCGCCTCGCGCCCGCCTGGGTGCCGCGTTCGTTTCTACAGCCCGGCCTGCGCATCAAGCTTCACCCCGACGACACTTACGCCTACGGCCTGAACCGCGGCGGCATTGACGAACGCTGGTTCGCCTCCACCACCGTCACGGCCAACTAAGGCCGCGCGGCGGACGAAGGCTTGAACTACTGCGTCGTGGGCAAGGAACGCTTCACCCTCGCGCAAGCCGTCGAGGATTGCGGCGCGGATCTCGTCGGCAAAAACATTTGGAAGAAGTATGGCAAGTGGCCGGTGTACTCGAAGTTCTTCGACAACATGGGCCCCATACCGCACCACATGCATCAGTCCGCGAAACAGGCCAAGCTCGTGGGCCAGGAAGGCAAGCCCGAGTCGTATTACTTCCCCCCGCAGCACAACAATGTGGGCAACAATTTTCCTTACACGTTCATGGGCTTCGAGCCGGGCACGACGAAGGCGCAGGTCCGCAAGTGCATCGAGAACTGGAACAAGGGCGACAACGGCATCCTCGATCTCTCGAAGGCGTATCGGCTCAAGCCCGGCAGCGGCTGGCTCATTGACCCGTGCATTCTTCACGCGCCCGGTTCGCTCTGCACCTACGAGCCGCAGTGGGGCAGCGATGTTTTCGGCATGTATCAGAACCTCGTCGAAGGTCGCGAAGTGCCGTGGAGCCTGCTCGTGAAGGACATGCCGAAGAGCAAGCACCAGGACATTGATTTCATCGTGGACCAGCTCGACTGGGAAAAAAACGTGGACCCGAACTTCAAAGACAACCACTACCTCGAACCCGTCCCCGTCGCCGACACGCGCAGCGAAGGCTTCGTGGACCGCTGGATTGTCTATGGCAAAGTGGACGGCGAACAGCTCTTCACCGCGAAGGAACTGACGGTCGAACCCGGCACCAAATGCACCATCAAGGATACCGGCGCCTACGGCCTCATCTGCGTGCAGGGCACCGGCAAGATCAACGGC
>JANNGC010000430.1:0-2737 GCA_031380445.1 Pedosphaera sp. | reverse complement strand
AATTTCTACTCACCAACGATCAATCCAGATCGCGGGGCGGCGCGGGGTCGCGCGGGGCCGCATCAGGATCGAAGGAGGCCGGGGCAGGGGCACCAGCAGGGCGGGGTTCGCCGCCACGGTCAGGGCGCGGGCCACGGTCGCTGAAGCCGCCGCGTCCGCCGCGATCTCCGCCGGGACGAGGGCCACGATCACCGCCGCGTCCGCCACGGTCGCCGCCGCCGGGGCGCGGGCCACGGTCACGGTCACCACCGGGACGAGGGCCACGATCACGGTCACCACCACCGCCGCCGCTGTCGGGGCCGTGCTTGGCTTCGTGGTCGGCCTTTTCCTTGGCCGCGAGTTCCTGATCTTTTTCTTCCATCGCCGCACGACGGGAGAGGCGCACGCGGCCCTTCTCGTCCACGCCGAGACATTTCACCCACATCTCGTCGCCCATCTTCACGATGTCCTCGGTCTGGCGGACACGGAAGTTGGCGAGTTCGCTGATGTGGACAAGGCCGTCCTTGCCGGGGAGGAACTCGACGAAGGCGCCGAATTCTTTGAGCGTCACGACACGACCACGGTAAACCTTGCCGGTCTCGGCTTCCGCCATCATGCCTTCGATTTCGCGCTTGGCGATTTCGATGCCGTCAGGGTTGGTCGAGAAGATGCGAACGGTGCCGTCGTCTTCGATGTTGATTTCGCAACCCGATTCATCGACGAGACGTTTGATGTTCTTGCCGCCAGGTCCGATCAGCATGCCGATCTTCTCGGGGTTGATCTTCACGGTGACAATGCGCGGGGCGTACTTGCTCATCTCCGTGCGAGGCTCGGAGATGACCTTGGCCATTTCATCGAGGATGAAGAGGCGGGCGGTGCGGGCGCGATGGACGGTTTCCACCATGATGCTGGCCGGCAAGCCAGGAAGCTTCAGATCAAGCTGGAAGCCGGTGATGCCCTTGGCGGTGCCGGCGAGCTTGCAGTCCATGTCGCAGAACGCGTCTTCCCAGCCGATGATGTCCGTGAGGAGCGTGTATTTGGAAATGGCCGCGCCGGTGTATTCGGTGCAGATGCCGATGCTGATGCCGCCGACGGGACTCTTGAGCGGAACACCCGCATCGAGCAACGCCAGGGTGCCGCCGCAGACGGAGGCCATCGAGGAGGAACCGTTCGACTCCATGATCTCGCTGGTCACGCGCACGGCGTAGGGATACTCGTCGAGCGGAAGCATCGGCTCGATGGAACGCTCGGCGAGCGCGCCGTGGCCGATTTCGCGACGGCCCGGGCCCATGATACGGCCGGTTTCGCCGACGGAGAAGTTCGGGAAGTTGTAGTGCAGGAGGAAACGCTTCGTGGTCTTGCCGCCGGTGTAGGCGTCAAATTCCTGAACGTCTTCGCCCGTGCCCAAGGTGACGAGGCTGATGGCCTGGGTCTCGCCGCGTTGGAACAGGGCGGAACCGTGCGCGCGCGGCAGGATGCCGACTTCGCAAGTGATGGGGCGAACGCCTTCCGGCGTGCGGCCGTCGAGACGCTTGCCGTCCTTCATGACCAGCTTGCGGACGGCTTCTTTCTGGATGTAGTAGAACGCGTCCTTGAGCACGAAGTCCGTGACCTTCTCCGCGCCAAATTTCTCGATGAGCTTCTTGCTCACTTCGTCCGTGACCGCTTTGACGGCGGCTTCGCGGGCGAGCTTGGCGGTGGTGAGAAGGGCGGCGGTAATCTTGTCACCGGCGAGATTCTTCGCCTCGGTGAGGATTTCCTCAGGGACGATGTTGACGGTGATGGCGCGCTTCGGTTTGCCCACGAGCTTCGCGAGTTCCTGCTGCGCCTTGATCACGGGTTCGCACGCCGTCTGCGCGAACGCGAGCGCCTTGATGAAGTCTTCTTCGGTGATTTCTTTCGCCGAGCCTTCATACATCACGACTTCGCCCTTGGCGTTGCCGACATAGACGAGGTCGAGATCGCTCTCGGTGGCCTCGGCGTGCGTCGGGTTGGCGATGAACTCGCCTCCCACGCGACCCACGCGGCACGCGCCCAACGGGCCGTCCCACGGAATGTCGCTGACGGTCAGCGCGGCGGACGCGCCGATGATGCTGAGGATGTCGGGATCGTTCTCGCCGTCCGTGCTCAACAGAATGGTCTGGACCTGCACTTCGTTATACCAGCCCTTGGGAAAGAGCGGACGAATCGGGCGGTCAGTGAGACGGCAGGTGAGGATTTCCTTTTCCGTCGGACGGCCTTCGCGCTTGAAGTAGCCGCCGGGGAACTTGCCCGCCGCCGACGCGCGTTCGCGATAGTCAACGGTGAGCGGGAAAAATTCCTGACCGGGCTTGGCCTTGGTGGCCGCGACCGCAGCGACGATGATCACCGTCTCGCCGAGCGTGACGATGACGGAGCCGTCGGCTTGCTTGGCGATCTTGCCGGTTTCGATGTGGATGTCTTTGCCACAGACTGTGGCTGTTACCTTATGGGGCATTTGTTTCTCTTCCTGTGACCCGCCACCCCCGGAGGAACTTCAGTGAACTCCGAAAACGATTCGGAGCTGATTGAAATTACCCAGAGGCGGTCAGGCTCAATACGCGTTTGGTTTGTTGTGGGTCACCGGACCACCGCGTGTTGCGGCCCGGTGAAACTGAAACGCGCGCCGCAGGTGGCGCGCGTCTCGAAATTATTTACGCAATTTAAGCTTCTTGGTGATCGCCACGTAACGCGGGGCGTTCTTCTTGTGGAGGTAATCCAGCAGCTTGCGGCGCTGGCT
>JANNGC010000413.1:0-5239 GCA_031380445.1 Pedosphaera sp. | reverse complement strand
TTTCGCACGCGGACCATTGACCCAGGGTAGCTCGCCAGCTCGCAACCTTGGGCTGGAGGGCACAATCCCTTTGGGATTGGAGAGGTGGGTAAGGTGCGGGTTCATGCGGCAGGTGCAACCCGCCCGCTCGGCGGATTCTTTTCTCCAATGATCGCTTGGAGCACGAGACTGAACAGCACACAGGCCGCGCAACCAATCGGGTTCAGCCAGAGATAGCCGATCTCGCGAGCCGGATAAAATTTGCCCAGAAAGAAAAGCGCCAGCACGAGCGCCTGCGCCGCGACCGCCGCCCAGAAGACCGCCGAGCCGCCCACCTTTTTCAGAAAGAACGCCACTACGAACACACCCAGCAGCGCCGGATAAAAAATGGAGGCCACGATGTTGAGCGCCTCGATCAGGTTTTCCGCGAAGCTGACGAAGAGCGCGAAGCCGATGGCGAACAGCCCCCACGCCGCAGTGAAGAATTTTGCGTTGCGGACATTTCTCGCCTCGTCGTGCGCGGCCAGCGGACGGAAATGCCGCCATAGATCAATCGTGCTCGTGGTCCCGAGCGCGTTCAGTTCGCCGGCCTTGGAGGAAAGCGCGGACGCAAACATCACGGCGATGAGCAGGCCGACGACCCCGTGCGGCAGTTGCGTCAGGATGAAGGTGATGAAGACATAGTCCGAATCCTTGATCTTCGCCTTCGGATCAACAGCCCGCAGTGCATCGCGCGCCTCCTGCCGGACTGCGCCAGACGCCTTTTGTGCCTCCACCATGGCCGTCCGCGCTGCGGTTTCCGCAGCCGTCTCGCCACCACCGCGTACGGCCACCCAGGTGCGAATCTTTTCCTGTTTGGCCGCGTGAAGCGCGGCGTGCTTCACCTCAATGGCGCGGAAGGTCGCCGCCTGCGGTCCCTGTGCATGGCGTTGCCACTCCGTCTGGTTGAAGAACACCGGCGTGTCCGGCTGGAACTGATAGAAGACGAACAGCAGGGCACCGAGCATCACGATGAGGAACTGCATAGGAATCTTGAACACCGCGTTGAACATCAGCCCCAGGCGGCCTTCGCGCAGGGCGGCTCCGCCGATGTAGCGCTGCACCTGCGACTGGTCGGTGCCGAAATACGAGAGCGACAGAAACAGCCCGCCCAGCATTCCGCTCCAAAATGTGTAGCGCTGTTTTAAGTCCGGTGTGAAGTCCACGGCCTGGAGCTTGCCCATCGCGCCGGCGATGTTCACCGCGTCGGGCGGAAGTTTCGTCAGTAGCACGACGAACGCCGTCAACATGCCGCCGAAAATCACCGCCATCTGCCACTTTTGCGTCAGGTTCACCGCCGCGCTGCCGCCTGTGACCGTGTAAACGATCACGAGCAGTCCCGTGAAAATGATCGTCAGGTCGAGCCGCCAGCCGAGCACGGTCGAGAGGATGATGGCCGGCGCATAAATGGTGATGCCCGCCTGCAAGCCGCGTTGCAGAAGGAAGAGCGACGCGCCGAGCAGCCGGGTTTTGGCATCAAAGCGTTTGCCCAGATACTCGTAGGCCGTGTACACGCCAAGCTTCCGGTAAATCGGCAGGAAGGCCACGCACACGATGATCAGCGCGAGCGGCAATCCGAAATAATTTTGGATGAACGCGATCCCGTTCTCATAGGCCTGGCCGGGCAGCGAGAGATACGTGATCGTGCTCGCCTGCGTGGCCATGACCGACAGGCCGATGGTCATCCAGCCGGTGTTGTGATTGCCCTTGAGGTAGGTGTTGAGATTGTCGGTGTGCCGGGTCCGCCACGTTCCATACGCGGCGATGCCGAGCATGGTGCCCAGCAACACAATCCAGTCCGTGAGGTTCATGCGAACACTCGCGTAAAGATCGCGAGCAGGATCACCACCAGTACGAAGCCGCCGAACACAAAGAGGTAAACGCCGCGCCAGGTGCGAAAGCCCGGCACGCCGGGCGATTCGTCATGGTCGGAAGGTTCAGTCGGCGAACCCTTCATTTCCCAAGTGAAACGAGATTGGCAAACAGTCGATACGCGCCGGGCACGCCCGCCGGCAACTGCCGGAAAAATGCCAGCCCAGTATAGACGAAATAGCCTTTGCCGTGCTGGGCCACGAGCACGCTGCTCTTGAGCGGGGTTTCGCCGGGATCGCTCATCGCGAGGAGCGGCGTGTAATGCTCCGCGTCGAAGCTGCTCGGAAAGTACGCGCCGCGCTCCTGCACCCAGCCGTTGAAATCAGCGGGGACAATCTTGTTGGGCGTCGTCAACGCGGCGTGTTCCGGCGCGAGGAACGTGACCGGTGCCGTCTCGTCGGTCACGCGCCATTGCGGGGCGTTGCCGGCTATCGAAAGCGGATACGGACCGAGGCGTGAAGCCTGCAATCCGTTCGGCCGGTTGTATTGCGCGATGACGGTGCCGCCATTCGTGACGTAGGCAAAAAGTCCCGGCAGGTTCGCCGCAAGATCGGTGCGCTCGTTGAAGGCGCGCACGCCGATGACCACGGCATCGAGTCCGCGCAACTTCTCCGGCGTGAGGTCCGCGCCCGTGAGCGTCGTGACGGTGTAACCCAACTGTTGGAGACTGCCCACCGTGTCATCGCCCGCGCCGGGCAAATAGCCAACGGCTTTGCCGCGAGTCGCGAAATCGAACGCGGCGACTTTGAGTCGGGCGGGCGGTTGCAGGAGTTGCACCGGGATGTGGTCGTAGCGAATCTCGAGGCGCTGATTGCTGAAGCGCGCGCCGCCGACTTCGGCGACGGCCATGATGCTGCCGGATGCCGCTTTCGCCGGAGCGGTGACCGTGAAGGCGACTTTGGTTTTCTCGCCCGCCTGGGAAAGTTTGAACGGCTGCTGCGCGGGCGAGACGCTCCACTCCGCCGGCACTTGCAACCGCAGCGCGCCCTCGACGGCGGCGCGGGCTGCCGTCACTTCCACTTCGATGCTCCGGCCCGTGCCCGGCTTGAACAGCGCGACGGCGGAACCAAAGTGCAGGGCCACCGGGGCAACGACCGCGAGTTGGCGCGTCTTGCCGCCGTCGGCCGTGGACACCGGCTCATCCGCGACGACGAGCGTTTGTCCGCCGACTTCAAAAACAAATTCCACCGGGAAAGCCGGAGGATTTTCGGGGCGACCGATCAGCTTTGGATCATCGACACGGAAAATTCCCGCCGCGCTTTCCTCACGCAACCAGTATGGCTGCGTGGGCGGAGTGCTGGCAGGAATCGTAACTGTGTTCGGCATGATGCGAACGGCCACCCCGTCCACCTGCAAGGCCGGGGCACCCGGGATTTCACTCTTGAGGCTGGGATAGCGTATCCCGAGCGAGCGCACCGGGAAACTGGAACGCACGGTCGCGGTGTGAAACAGCTTCACGGATTCGCCGGGCGCAACTTCGGGTTCGGGCACCGTCGTCTTCACGGAAAGCCCGAGGCAGCTTTGCAGAATGCCATCAAGCTGCCGGCGCTTGTCCTCGACCACGGGGTCGGACGGCAACGCGGCAAGCTTCGCGCGAATCGCGAGCAGTGCCGGGACGCTGACCGCGGCATCGTTGGTCTTGAATTGCGCGATGGCCTCGTCTGTAAGTTGCGCGATTTCGGCACCGTCGGTGACGCGGCTCCAGGTCAGTTCCACGCCGTCCATGAGATCATTGGTCGCAGGCGCACCAGCCAGCAGCGTGAACGTCTGCACATTCGGTCCGCCGCCGCCACCGCCGCCACCGCCGAAGCCTTGCGTCTTGTGCATGCCCCGGCTCCGTCCGGCAATGGAACTGAACGATTCACCGGTGACCGGATCGCTGCCGCCGATGTCCACCCGCACCACCGCACCGCCGGCCACCGCGCCGCCACGGCCTCCACCGCCGCCGTTCCAAAGCACGCGCTTCGGCTGCCACGGCTTCAATCCTTCCGCGAGTTGCTCGGGGAAAAACGTTGCGTCGCCAGAAATCTTAAACGCCTCCACCGCGAGAATGGCCGACGCGGTGTGATGTCCATGCCCGCCGCTGCCGGGCGGAACGGGGAAGCGCGTGACGATCACATCGGGCCGGAACGTGCGGATGACGCGCACGACATCGGCCAGCACCTGTTCGCGATCCCAGAAGCGCAGCGTCTCTTCCGGCGTCTTGGAAAATCCGAAATCAATCGCGCGCGTGAAGAACTGCCGGCCCCCATCGAGCCGCCGCGCCGCCATCAGTTCCTGCGTGCGGGCGACGCCGAGCTTCTCGTCGAACTCTGGACCGAGTTCGTTTTGCCCGCCGTCGCCGCGCGTGATGGACAGGTAGGCGGTGCGATAGCCGCGTCCGCGCGCGAGGTAGGTGATGAGTTGCGTGTTCTCGTCATCGGGATGCGCCGCAATGTGGAGCACCGTGCCCATCGTGCGAAAGCTCCGCAGGTCTTGCAGCAGGGCCGCGCCCGAGGGCGGTTCCGCCGCGCGGCTGCCGCCGGGGCTCAAGACCAGCCAACACGAGCCAAGCACAGCAAACCGGCGGAACCAGCGCGCACGCCGGTTCCGCTTCGGGAGTGAAGTGATGATTTCCATGCGCAGGCGCGCTCAGAAAATTCGCCGCACCCTCTGGTGTGGCGAAGGACATTCCCCGCGACCGCCTTACTTCTTGACGGTGAACGGCACGGAGAACTGGGTGTTCTCCCACATCAGTTTGATCACGCCGCCGCCCGCCGGATTCTTCGCCACGGCCATGGTGAACTGCTCCGCCGTCTTTTCGAGCGGCTCTTTCTTCAAGTCCACGCGGGCCAGATCGTTCTTCTCATTCACAGGCACGCCCCACGCGCCGAGCTTGGTGGAGAAGGCCAGCTTGGACGCGCCGCTTTCCGAGGGCACGGTGTAGAGGGTGTAAGCGCCGGCCGGGATCGTAGTCTCGCCGATGACGATCGGTTGCTGCGTGACGAGGATCGTGGCTTCGTCGGAACCGGTGCGCCAGGCTTTGCCCCAGGGCACCAGGCCGCCCCAGATTTTCCGCGGCTCGCCCGTCTTGGGATCCTTGGTGAAAGGGCGGCCGTAGGTGATCGTCACCCGGCTGCCGTCAATGACGGCGCTGGTGGTTTCATGCGGGCTGTTGCCGCCGGTGGAGGCCGCCTTCTTTTGCTGGGCCAGCAGCGGCATGGCGCTAATCAAGGCGGCGGCAACGATCGTGAGGATGGATTTTGTGGTGTTCATGGTATCTATGACGGACTGTGGTTAATGGTTAATTGCAGTGGACGTGAAAGCTCGGGAGGCTCCGTTCCGACGCAGCCAGCGTCGAGAAAACTGC
>JANNGC010000402.1:0-2155 GCA_031380445.1 Pedosphaera sp. | reverse complement strand
CGGGATGCCGTAGGTGAAATCCGTGGGGTCTTCCTCGTTCGTGCAGAAGCGGCGCTGAAACTCCAGGTTCGGCTCGGCCACGGTCGCGCTCTCGCCGTTGGTGTTGCCGTCGCCGGCGGTGCGGAGGTCGAACTTGGGATTGCCATAGGCCAGCTTGAGCGAATCGTAGAGCGCGTCCGCCGTCATCGTCCGCAACGGCATCCGGCCAAACGAGGCGGTGAGCGAAGCCAGCGCGCTTTCATCCAGTCCCGTCGCCGGACTGCTGGTGCGTTGGTAGGCGCGCGAGCGGCAGATGGAGCGCAGCAGATGCTTCACGTCAAAACGCGACGCGCTGAATTCATTCGCCAGCAGGGCGAGCAGGCCGGGATGCGACGGCGGATTGAGTTCGCGCAGATCGTCCACCGGCTGCACGAGACCGCGCGCGAAGAAGTAGAACCAAGCGCGGTTCGCGAAGGCGCGCGCGAAGTAGGGATTGTCCTTCGCCGTCACCCAATCGGCCAAGGCCGGACGCAGCGTGCCGCCTTTCTTGAGCTGCACTTCACCGCCTTGCAAATACGCGGCACGCACTTCCTTGCCCGCATTGCGGAAGGACGTGCGCGGAATAGTGACGAGCGCCAAATCCTTCTCCGTTGGCTTGAGCGGCTCGTCGGAAATTTTGCGAATGTCCGCCTTGGTCCGTCCGAAGAACGCGGCCAGTGCCCAGTAATCTTTCTGCGCCCAGGCGCGGAACGGATCGTCGTGGCACTGCGCGCATTGCAACTGCACGCCGAGAAATAGCGAGGCCAGCGTGCGCGAAGCGCCGTCGGGTGTGGCCTGCCCGCCTTCGCCGGTGAGGACGTAGTAGGCGAGATGCGGCTTGCTGAGGACGTCGCCCTCGACGGTGATGATCTCGCGCACGATCTTGTCCCACGAGTCTCCGGCGTTAAATCGTTTGGCCAGCCACGCGGCGAAATCGCGCGACTGCTTGTGCGGCTGCTTGCCGGTGTTGGCGTCTGAGGGCAGTTCCGGCGGCGCGATCCAGTCGCGCCACGTCCGGCCAAAGTGTTCGCCGAATTCTGGCGCGGCCAGCAGCGCATCAATGAGCACGGCGCGTTTGTCCTTGGCCGGGCTGTCGAGAAACGCGGACGCCTGCGCGGCGGTCGGCCCGCGTCCGGTGAGGTCGAGATACACGCGGCGCAGAAACTCCGCGTCCTCGGCAGGCGGGGCAGGTTTCAAGTTCGCCTCGGTCAGCGCGCGCTCAACGTGCTGGTCTATAGCCTCCGCCACTTGCGCCGGCTCTTGTTTCACGCCCGCCGGCAGGAGCGGGGAAACAGTTTTCTGCTGCTGCGCCAGCGTCGGCATTCCGGCGGCGATCCACGCGCGCACCATTTCCTTCTGCGCGGCGGAAAGCTTCTCGCCGTCCTCGGGCATCTCGTCGGCAGCGATCATCTGCCAGAGCTTGCTGGTGTCGGCGTGGCCGGATTTCACCGCTGCGCCGGATTCGCCGCCCTTGAGCAGCGCAGGCATGGTCCGCAAGTCGAGGCCGCCCTTCTGTTTGAAACCGCCGTGGCAGATCAGGCAGTGCTTGTGGAAGAGCGGAAGGATGTCGCGCTCAAAGGTTGGTGGAGCGGAAATAACTTCCGGTGCGAGGAAGAAAAACGCTGCGCAGCGCAGGCTCCAAAGGAAGGCCACGCCACAGCCGGGCCGGCGAATTTGCAGGGCGTAGGGCATCGGTGTTTGCGAACGCCAGTATCGTCGCAACCCAGGCTAAGTCGAGCCTGCATCCGCCCGCTCGGCCTGTTTAACTCAGCTCTCGATCACGTTGATCTCGACCGGTTCGACGTTGATGCCCTTTTTCTCCAGCCACGCAATGGCGGCCTTGAGCTGCGTGCGTTCGCCTTCGAGTTCGAGGCAGACGATGCCGATTTCGTCCGTCACGCTGCACTGGCGCACGTTGGTGACGACGGGAAATTTGTGGCCTAGCTCCCAGATGACCGGCGTCTTGATCAGCTTGGGCGGATACATCAGCCAGAGGCGGCGCTGCTGTTTGCCGTTGGCGGGCTTGGCGGGGGCGGTTTTCTTTTTGGCAGGCATGGGTGTATTTGTTCCGCGTGGTTTTGCCGCCGGCAATCGCCGGTATGATGCTGATATCGTCGCCATCCTTTAGCGGCGTATG
>JANNGC010000736.1:0-2455 GCA_031380445.1 Pedosphaera sp. | reverse complement strand
GGCGGCGGGTGTGACCGGCACGATCTCTCCCGCCGCCGCCGCCCCGCCCGCAAACACGGCATACGGCGTGGGCGTGATGGAAGTGCGCGGGGCAAGGTTCGTGTAAGCGCCCGTGCTCGCGCCGGGCCGCGCGGCGATTTGCAGCCAGCGCGCCGTGCCATCGAACGCGCCCGCCCCGAAGTCGAGCGTCACGGTGAACAGGCCGTTGGTCATGACCAAGTCGTTCACCACGTTGCTCGTGCCCACCGTGGCCCCGGCGCTCACGGCGTTGTAGAGCGTGAAGGTGAGATCGTTGGAGCCATTGATGGCCGCACCGCTCTGGCTGAGCACGCCTTGGTAAGTGAACGCGGTGCCTTGGGCGGAGGCGGTGGAGAGTTGAAGGTTGAAGGTTGAGACCAGGACGGCAGCGAGGCCGAGCCGGACGAGCAGTTTTCCGAATTTCATAAGCATGGATGTTCTTCCACCCGCTCCTTTCGAAAAGCGCCGCCTGTTGTGTCAGGAAAAGTGAAAATTTTTTGGGAAGTGAAGACACGGAGGCCCACGAGGTGGGTTTTGTCGCGCGGCGACAAAACAAGCCCGCGCAGAGCGGGCGGCCCGCGTGGTGGGGCGAGACTCTGTCGAGCCGTCACTGCCGACGCAGGAGGCGCGAGCCAAGCGAGCATCTCAGTCGAACGGGGGGGCTCGCACTGCTCGACGGAGTCTCGCCCCACCGGCGAACATCTCACCGCTGAATTCTGCACTGCGGTCGCGCCTGCTCGAAGGCCGCGATGCCCTCGGCGGTGATGGCTGTGCGCTCCACCTTCAGCACTCTCAGCCGGGGGCAGTCGGCCAACACGCGGAGCGCGTCGTCATCGAGCGAGGCTTCAAGGAAGTCCGCCTCCCGGACACTGGCGAGCCAGGCGGACCCGGCGAACTTTCTTCCGGTGAGCCGGGGAGCAAAGGCGATCTCGAGCTTCTCCAGCTTCTTCAGCCCGGCGAGAGGAACGAGCACTTCGTCGGTAATCGCTTCGGGACAGGCGATGATCAGCGTTGTGAGGTTCGTATTGTCGGCCAGGAACGCGAAGGGCGCGTCAGAAAGTCCGGGCATGCGCAGGAAAGCAAAGCGCAGCGTCTTCACCGCGTGCATCACCGCGAACTCGTCTTCCGGTGGCGGCGGCTGAGGCGGCGAGGAAGCCCATCGGTCAAACCACAGATAGACAATCTGGAATTCGCCCTCGGGCAGATCGTGTTCCGACTTCACATCAATTTCCCGACCGGCGCTGAGAATCTTGAACTCCGCACGCTCTTGCACGAGCCAGTGCGCGGCCTCGCGCACGGTGGGTGCGGGACGCGGAGACACGCTGATCACGGCGGCGCGCGGCGTGGAATTTTGTTTCGGCGAACGCAGCCAGAGCAGCACGGCCAGAACGCCCGTCAACACCACGGCCACGGCGACGAGCGCGACTGCGAGGCGACGAGACCTGGGAGCGCCGGCAGCCCGGCCGGCGAGTTGCCCCGCGCCCGCTGACACGTCGGCAGGGATGCCGGCGCTCCCAGGTGCAGTGGCGCGCGCGGAGCGACGTGCCCCACCGTCCGTCATCGGTTCCGTCTGAATTTTCTCCAAGTCGCGGCGCAACTCGGCGGACGACTGGTAGCGCGCCTCGGGCTTGGGCTGCAGGGCGCGCTCAATGATGGCGTCGAAGCGCGCGTCCACGCCGGCCTTCACACTGGGCATCTTCCACAGGCCACGCGGCACTTCGCCGGTGAGCATCTGGTAAAACGTCACGCCCAGCGCATAGACATCCGCGCGTCCGTCGAGCGCGGTGTTCGGCGTCCACGCCTCGGGCGCAAGAAAGTCCGGCGTGCCGATGGCGACGTTGGTCTTCGTCAGGCCGAGCAGCGCGTCGTCGTGATGTTTGGCGAGACCGAAGTCGGCGATCTTCACCGTGCCGTCGCGCGTGAGCAGCAGGTTCGCGGGCTTGATGTCGCGGTGCACCACGCCGCGTTCGTGCGCGTAGTGCAGCGCCTCGCAGACCTGGGTGAGCAACTTGGTGGCGAGTTCCGGCGCGAGTTTTCCTTCACTCGCAATCATCCGCGCCACGTTTGTGCCGTCAACTAACTCCTTGACTTTTTAGTGGAACCCGCCCGCCTCGCCGGACTCTAACACGCCCACTATACGGGGTTGCGTGTGCTTCGCCATCGTGAGCGACTCCAGCCGGAAACGCCCGGCGAAGTTCGCATCCGCATCTTCCAGCAAGTTCGCCGGCAACACTTTGACCGCGACAGAGCGATTGAGCGAAAGCTGTGTGGCCTTGAACACCGCGCCCATGCCGCCGCGGCCGATGAGCGCGAGGAACTGATACGACGGCAGCAGCGATTGCAACTCGGCGAGCGAGGGCGGCTGCCAAGAGGCGTGCGGTTTCAAGCCTGAGTTCATGGTCTTTGGAACCCGGACTTTGAACCGCAGATGGACGCG
>JANNGC010000085.1:0-14065 GCA_031380445.1 Pedosphaera sp. | reverse complement strand
TTTTTTTTTTGTTGGGCGCCCTGGCGCCCCCCTTCCCCCCCCCCCCCCCCCCCCCCATGTTCTACCCCCCCCACCCCCCACCACCCCCCCCGCCCCCCGAGGCTCCCCCGCCCTCCCACCCCCCCGCTCCGGCTTAACTGGTCGCAGCGCGACCAGTTCCACCACCCACTACAACGCCGCTTTGATCCGTGCGAGCAGGTCGTCGAAGCGGTCGAGCGCGGGGAACTGCGGGAACTGCTGCTTGATGTTCTCCGGTGCGTGAAAAAGGAAACCTGCGTGCGCCTCGGCGAGCATGGCGGTGTCGTTGAAGGAATCGCCGGCGGACACCACGTTGTAGTTGAGCAGCTTGAGCGCGGCCACGGACTTCTGCTTCTGCTCGGGCGTGCGAATCCTGTAATTCACGATGCGCCCGGTCGCGTCCACTTCGAGGCAGTGACACAAAATCGTGGGCCAGTTGAGCTGGCGCATCAGCGGCTGGGCGAATTCCTCGAAGGTGTCCGAGAGAATGATGACCTGGGTGAGACGGCGCAGTTCGTCGAGAAATTCCCTCGCGCCGTCGAGCGGGCGCAGCGTGCCGATGACTTCCTGGATGTCGCCCAGCTTCAGCTTGTGCTCGTCGAGAATGGCGAGGCGTCCGCGCATCAGCACGTCGTAGTCGGGGATGTCGCGCGTGGTGAGGCGCAGCTTCTCGATGCCGGTCTTTTCCGCGAACGCGATCCAGATTTCCGGCACGAGCACGCCTTCGAGATCCAGAGTGACAATGGATTGTTTTTTCACAGGGCGCGGAGAGTAAGCAGGCGGGCAGTGCGGGGCGGAGAAAAATCTTACGTGTGAGCGGAGCGCGGACCGCTGAGTCCGCGTGTTCGGCCTCACATTTAAATCATCGCGTTGGACTGGGTTTGGAGCGCGCGGACTCGGCGGTCCGCGCTCCGTCACCAACGAAAACGCCCGCCGGAGTGACCCGGCGGGCGTTGGTGAGTTTCTAAAAACTATTTCTTCTCGGGCGCTTTCTCAGCCGCTTCGCGCGCGGCCGTCCAGTCGCGGGAGGTCGGCTCGCCGCCGTTGCGGCCCGGGGCTTCGATCTTGCCGGTGATTTTATCACCTTCGACCTTGCCGTTGTATTTCATGACCATGGCGTTGCCGTTGAACTCGCGCTTCACGCTGAAGGAGATTTCGTCGCCCTTGATCTTGCCGTCCGAAATTTCCGTGGGAGTTGGAGCCGCCGCCGCCGCGCCGCCGCCACCGCCGCGTCCGCCCATCGGCTGCGCGATGGTGCCCGTGAGCTTCTCGCCGTCGGCCTTGAGCTTAAGCGTCGTCTTGCGAACCGGCGCGTCGGCTGCGGGTTCGGCGCCGCCCGCGCCGCCGCGACGCTGCTGCGCCCAGGACCAGGTGCCGGTGATTTTGTCCGCCGCGCGAACTTCCGCCACGGCGAGGGAGAGAACTGCACCCATCACGAGTGCGACCAATGCTTTCTTCATAACGTATTTTTGTTTGTTGGTTCCCGGCGTCGCGCTTCGTGCGCCACGGTCAGGAAGATTATTCGTCAGCCCAGACGCAGCCTGCGGCGCGGGCGTTACGTGGAAGTTGAAATGGAACGAGACAAGAACACGGCGTCGCGCGCGCCCCAGATCGTGGCGGGCGCGCCGCTTCTCCCAGAAGAGCTTCATGTGTGGGTGTTCTCTGGACACGACTTCACTGTTGGCCCGTATCTGCCGACCATGCTGAGACCATGAATCCGGTCGCCAACACCGAACTGCCGTCGCCCATCAATCACGTCTTTGTTGATTTCGAGAATGTGCAGGACATTGACCTCGGAGTCATCGGAACCAAAGCCGTCAGCTTCACGCTGCTGCTGGGACCGCGTCAGACCAAGCTCGATGTGCCTCTGGTCGAAAAACTTCTGGCGCACGCCGGCTCGGTGCAGTTGCTGCGCCTGGCTTCTCCCGGCAAGAACGCGCTCGACTTCACCCTCGCCTACTACTTGGGCCGCGCCGTGTTGGCCGACCCGACGGGATTTTTTCACATTGTGTCCAAGGACGCCGGTTTCAACCCGCTTGTTGACCATCTGCGGAGCAAGCATGTCCGCGCGCGGCGGCACGACAGTTTTGCCACTCTCACTTTTGCCGGTTCGTCCAAACTTTCAGCGACAACTCCTCCCGCCCCCGCTTCCAAGCCCAAACCCTCGGCCGCGAAACCAAAGGTTTCAGCAGCGCCCAAGGTGCATCTCTCCGTTTTGGATGAGCGGGAGGCTCAACTGCTGGAGCATTTGCGCAAACCAACAACCACCCGCCCAAGGTCCGAGAAAAAGCTCCTCAGCTTTTTGATCGCATACTTTGGTCAAAAGCTCACCGAAGCCGAAGCCTTGGACCTCATTCACCACCTCAGCCAAGCCGGTCACCTCGTCATCGACGAGAGGGGTGCGGTCACCTACCATTTAGAATTGAAGTGAAGGTCGCCGGGTATCAATGCGCGATGCAGCCCCGGCAACCTGCGCCGCGATTGACCGTGCGGGGCGGGCCGTCCTACCGTCGCGCCAGTTCATGCCCGACGAACGCCGCCAATCAGAAAGTTCCCTGGATGCTCCGGCGTCCCGCGAACGCATCCGGCAGGAAATTCTTCGCACCAACACCGCCGTGGGCGTGGTGCTGGTCATCGTGCTCGCGCTCGCGCTGGCCGTGGTGCTGATGGCGGCACGGGCCGCGCGCAGCCAGCAACGCGCCGAGCGCGCGGAAGCGGATGGCGTCGAGCGGCTGTGGAATTCTTATCTCGCCCAGGCCCGTGCGCTGCGAGTCACGGCCGTGGCGGGTCGCCGCGTGCAAGCGCTGAACGTCATCAGCAACGCCGCCGCCATCCGCCCCGCGCTTGAACTCCGCAGCGAGGCCGTGGCCACGCTCGCCCTCACCGATCTCGAACTCGACGGCCCGCTCATCCCGCTGCCCGGGGCCGGCGATCTGGCGGAAATGGATGTGCAGCTCGAGCGCTTCGCCTACGCGGACGGCCCGGGGCGCATCAGCCTCGCGCGCATGAAGGACGGCAGGAAATTGTTCAGCCTCGAAGCGACCAATGCCGGAGCAGGCACGCGCATGACCGTGCTCAGCGTCGCCTTCAGCCCGGATGGCCAGACGCTTTGCGCGCGCTACGCGGGCGGTGCGCTCGTGGCGTGGGATTTGCCGACGCGCGAACGCGTTCTCGTCGCGGGTGCGGACGCCACGAACGTGGTCATCTCCGGCATGTCCTACGCGGCGGACTCGGCGCGGCTGATGTTTTCTGATTCGGAGCGCGACAAGCAGATCACTTGTTCGATTTGATAAAACGGGAGCGTGTCGTCACCTGCATCCGCTCGGGCGCGCGGAGCGGCGACGCCCGACCCGCCACAAGTGTCACTTTACCGCGCGCCTCGGCTTGTTCTTGTGCGCGCCCGCGTAAAACTTTTTGTGCAGCTCCAGCAGGCGGTTCAGTTCCTGAATCGGCTCGGGATGATCCTCCACGCGCAAGTCCACGTAGCGATCATTCTGGCCGGCGTAGCCGCCTTTCTCGCGGACGACGAGCAGCGCGGCGGACTGCTTTCCACGTTTGTCGCCGCCGGCCTGCTGGCCCGCGTCGAGCGCGGCCATGAGCCAGTCGGCGAGTTCGCTGTTTGTCACGCCGCGCGCTTTCTCAAATGCGGACGCCATCGCCTTCACCACTCCTTCGTCGGTGAGAATGTTTCCCTGCACGCAAAAGTTTGTGCCTTCGATGTGGCCGGCCCATGCATTGCATTTCGCGCCGGTGAAACTGGCCGCGCGCCCCTGCGCATCTACAACACCAGCCTGCCGCTGATCGCGGCCCGAGTCGGCTTCCGTGAGTTGCTGCAACGTTTCCTTCGCATTCTTTCCTGACTCCAACAACGCCAGACCATCCGGCCCGTAACTCGTGTTCGCGTACGACTGCGTGGCAATCGCGCCGACTTTCGCCTTCGCCCACGGCACCACCGAGCCAACGCCAAAGAACTTGCTCTGCACCGCCACGCCGAGATCGTCCGTGGCGGGATCGAAACCGACGACTGAAAAGGTGGCAACGACCGGCAGGCGATTGGTGGCTGGAGCTTCCGCCGCGCGACCGGGCAGGACGCCGACGGCGAGCGTCATCCACGAAATGAGAAAGACCATTCGTTTGGTTCGAGTGTTCATGGCTGCGTTCGATTGAAGGCGAACGCGGAAAAACTGAAACACTAAAATGTTGCAAGAGGCAGCCTGCTCGACATGAGCCAAAGCGTTCCTTGCCAAAGGTGAGAGCAAACGTAAATTCCGCGCCAATGAAACCTGCTCGGCCAAACAGCGCCGTGCTAGGCCAAACATGGCTTTGGTCGATATCTGTTAGCCAGCACTACGCGCATGGACACTCCAGAGGAGATTGAGGAAGCAATCGAAATAGTCGAAGCACACGCTGAGATGTATCGCGAGCGTCTGCTGGCGGTCGAGTTAGGATTGTGGAACACGTTAGCGAGCCTTGCCGGGTTATTCATTGCTGCCGCCTCTCTTGTTGTTTCGTTCAATGCCGATACGCCAAAGCTGGCTCTCAGTTGTGTTGTGGCGCTTTGCAGCATCTCCCTTTTTCTCATCGTCTTCAATTTCAGTGCGCGCGTCGTAGCCAATGCCTCCCCACGCCACGACCGTGCCATCGCCCTTCAAGGCGACGGTGTGGACATCACCCGCCGCCACGGCCAACACGTTGCTCAAGCCTGCTGGAATGGTCGTCTGTCCACTTTCGTTGCCTCCCCAAGTCACCACTGCACCATCACTTTTCACGGCGACGGTGTGAGACTCTCCTCCCGCGATACCAGTGACTCCGCTCAAGCCAGCCGGAATGGTCGATTGACCATTTCCCCAAACCACCACAGTGCCGGGCAATCCGGCGTGCATGGAAGTCGCTCCGAACCAGGCGCACAACAGAAGGAGCGCGCGGGCCGCGCGGTGCAGGAGGTGGAGTTTGTCGCCCAACAGGAGCCGGTTCATGTTCGTGACTGTGGTTGAAAGTTCGTCCCGTGGCAATCATCGGCCTGCGCCCTTCCTCATCACCAGCCCGACGCTCGCACAAGGCTGCGAACGAGGTGCCGGATTCACACCGCCTCCGACTGCGACGAGAAGTGAAACGCCTTCACCTTCAGCGCCGGCACAATGGACGCGCCTTGCCCCTGCGACTCGGAACTGCTCACGCGCTCGGGCGCACCGATCATCTCGATGTTTCCCGGCGCGAGCAGCGCGGTGACGCTCTGGTTGAAACGGAAGTTGCGCACGGGATGCTGAATCTTCCCGTTCTCGATCCACCACACGCCGTCGCGCGTCAGGCCGGTGAACATCGCGGTGCGCGGATTGATGCTGCGAATGTACCAGAAGCGGCTCACGAGCAGTCCGCGCTCGGTGGACTCGATCATTTTCTCCAGCGATGAAGTTGGGCCGGTGACTTCGATGATTTGATTCACCGGGCCGGGCGTGGGCTGCGCGCCTTTTTCCTTCGCCCAATAGCGCGAGTAAGTCAGCCGCTCCAGCACGCCCTGGCGGACGAAATAAATTCTCTCCGCCGGAATGCCTTCGCCTTCAGCGGGTGAATCCGGCAGCTCGGGATGCTGCGGGTCGCTCAACACACTCAGGCGCTCGTCAAAAATCTTTTCGCCGAGCCGGGTCTTGCCGCCGGGGACGGAATACGGGCTGCGCCCTTCGTCCGCGCTGCGAGCATCGAAGGCGAAACCAAACCGAATGAGATCACTCGCCGCCTGCGGTTCCAGAATCACCGGATACGTCCCGGCATCCATGGTTTTCGGCGTACGCGAGGTGAGCGCCTTTTGAATCGCCTCGCGTCCGACGCGCAGCGTGTCGAGCTTCGCCACGTCGAAATGGTTGCGGAGAAAATATCCGGAACTGCCGCCATCCGGCGTGCGCGCCGTGACCGACAGCGCGACGAGACTGGAACGGTGATAATTGAAGTTCCCGTGTTTCGTCGCAAACGCCTCCGCCGTTCCGTTCGCGTGATGAAACCCCGCGCCCACCACGCCCGCCTTCTCGCACTCGCGGATGATCGCGTCGATGCCGCGGGCGCGTTCCGTCAGCGAGATGTTTGCCGTGGCTTCCACGTAGCCGCCGACGCGCGGATACTTTTGCGCGCCGAGCGTGGGCAGATATTCCTTGTCCACCGGCGAGAGGCGCGCGAGCCGCTCCGCTTCCTCCACGGCCTGCTTCAACGAAGCTTCGTCCATATCCGTCGCAGACGCGGCCCCACGCTTGCCATCAATCCACACCGTGATCCGCGCCGTCACGCTCTCGCGCCGCCCGCTGGTGGTGAAGGCGTTGGCCGCGAAGCGCAGATGGGAAAAATCCTCGCTGCTGACGCTCACGCTGGCGTCGTCGGCCTTCGTCAGGCGCAGCAATTTGTCGCACAAGGCGCGCGATTCTTTTTCAGTGAGCATGCGTTTCCTCCATCAACATCGCGCCGCCCGAGCCGCCTGCGCCCGTGTTCAGCACATTCGTTTTGCGGAAGCGCGCCACGGGACAGCCGTGGCTCACGCAATTGGCCTGGCCCGGTTCGCCCTTGCCGTCGTTCGCCGCGCCGTTCACTTCGTAGGTCGCCTTGCCGCCCAGCCCATCGCACGAGTTCCAGAAATCCGTGGTGCGCGATTGGTAGGCCACGTCGCGCAGCATCGCGCCGACCTTGCCCTTCTTGATTTCCCAGAACGTCTGACCACCGAACTGGAAGTTGTAGCGCATCATGTCGATGGACCAACTGCCGCTTCCGTAAATCAAAATGCCGTCGTCCACGCCGCCGACCAGATCGTCGAGGCTGGCGGGCACGGGCGCGGGTTCGAGCGAGACATTCGGCATGCGCGGGAACGGCACGCTGCCCCAACTGTCCGCGTGCAGGCAGCCGGTGGAAGTTTTCTGCCCGACGAGCGGCGCGAGATCGCGCGTGGTCTGCCAGCCGACAAAGATGCCGTCTTTCACGAGGTCCCAGCGCTGGCCCGGCACGCCCTCGTCGTCGTAGGCCACGGTCGCGAGACCTTCGGGCTGCGTGCGGTCGGCGAAGAAATTGCAGAGGGTCGAGCCGAACTGAAGTTTGCCCGCCTTGTCCGGCGTAAGAAAACTCGTGCCCGCGTAATTCGCCTCCCACCACAGCGCGCGATCCAGTTCCGTCGAATGCCCGACCGTCTCGTGAATGGTCAGCCACAGATTCGTCGGGTGAATCACGAGATCGTATTTGCCGGGCGCGACGGGTTTCGCCTTCAACTTCATCACCGCCTCCTCGCCGGCCTGCGTCGCCTCCGCGAGCCAGTCGTGCTTCGCGAGGTATTCGTAGCCGATGGACTTCGGCCCCGGCAGGCTGCTGCGTGTCTGAAAATCCCCGGCCGCGCGATCCACCGCCGTGACCGAGATCGAAGGATGCGCGCGAATCAGATACTGTTCCGTGCGTGAGCCGTCGCTGGTGGCGAGAAATTTCTGCTCGTTGTTGAACGACAAGCTCGACGTGACAAAGCTCGCGCCCTTGGCCTTCATCGCTGCTGCGTTGAGCTTCAGCAGAAAATCAATCTTTGGCTCCGTCGCCACGTCGAACGGATCGCGCTCGAAGGAACTCTTCCATTTCCCCGTGACCTTCGGCGTAGCCACCATCTCCACCGGACGCCGCTGAAACGCCGCATTGGCCTTGGCGATTTCTACCGCCTGCTCCGTGAGGCGCCGCACCGATTCCGGCGTCACGACATGGCTCGCCGCGAAGCCCCACGCGCCCTTGACCAGCACACGCACGCCGCAGCCGAAGCTCTGCGTGCGCGACACGTTCTGCACCCGTTCCTCGCGCGCGGAGACGGATTCGTTGCGGTAACGATTGATGCGGATGTCCGCGTAGCTCGCGCCAAGTTTTTTCGCGAGCGCGAGCGCGACATCCGCCAGCTTGTCCTTGTTGATGCTCGCCGCCTGCGCCGCCTGCGCGTCCAGCACCCACGCCGGCAACGTCGCCGCGCCGCACACCACGCCCGTGGCTTTCAAGAAATTGCGCCGTGAAGTTTTCATTTGGTGAACTGGCGGCGACGGTAGGGAGGCGCGGAAGTGATGACAAGTTTTGAGAACTTCGCGGCCATCGGAAAAGCGGCGCTAAAGCGACCGCACTCCAAACGCTGGCGCGCAGCACCAGACGCCTCGACTGGCGCGAAGCGTTTGGAGTGCGTGTGCTTTAGCACCGCTTTCGGAGGCTACGGAACGACAAGGGCGCGGTAGAAGCGCGATGGCGAATTCGACAAAATCGGCGCAGTCCATAGATACGGGTTGGTAGGCAGAAGCAGATTGGTCACGGGCTGCCACGAATCGCCGGACGCGAGGGACGAAGACTCCACATTCACCACGGCCCCGGTCGGGCCGAGGAAACGCAGGCTGGACGGGCCATCCATCTGGAGCGTGACGATGGGGTCGGATTTCTTGATGCCTTCTCCGTCGCGGGTGACGAAGAAGCCTTTGCCGAAGGTTGATTTGCCACAACAGGTGTTTGTGATCGTCGTCCAAGAAACACCGTCGCGCGAATACTCGGATTGATAGTTTCCATTCACCAAAAACAGACCGTTGCCATACGTGATTTGATTCGGACGAATGAAAGCGATGCTGCCACGTTGGACCCAGTTGCTGGCGTCCGATGAAGTGAAGACCCGTTGGCGAATGTCAATGGACATGAACAGGCCACCACCGAACCCCAACGCTTCCAGCCCCATGTCAGTGCCCGAAGAGCGCGCTGACCAGTTTGTTCCGTCCGTGGAAACATAGTTCGTTCCCCGTCCGCCGGGGAAAACGTAACAACCGTTTCCTTGAATGATGACGCTAAACGGAACCCATGCCGGCGTCGCATGCTGAAACCAGTTTGTGCCATCGGCGGAGGTCAAGACCATCGCCGCTTCACTGCGGATCACAAAACCCGCAGGGCCATGAGCAACCGAACTCAGCCAGACCTCGGTGCCGGAAGTTTGTTGGACCCAGTTAGTTCCATCCGGTGATGTGACAATGGCTCCCAATCTTCCCACCGCGACAAACAAACCGCCGCCGAAAGTGATGTCCACGAGGTGCCCGTTCGCGACCAGCGGATGTCCAGCCCACGAAACGCCATCCGATGAGACCACAGCCGTTCCCGGCATTCCCACTCCGACAAGCAATCCTTTGCCGTACGTGACCGCGCCAAAACTGAGGTTCGTATTCTGCAAGTGCCAGTTGTCGAGCGGATGCGCGATCATCACGCGAGCGAACCCAATCAGGAAGGCGAGAATGTTCAGGTGGCGGCTCATGCGCTGGTTGCGTGTTTGAGAATACTGATTTGCCAAGCGAGCGCAATTCTTGGGATGAGGAGAAACGGGGCTGCCCTTCACTTCGTCCAGTCTTCGACTTTCAGCCCATCAATGTGCTGGAAGTCGCTGTCGCGGCTGACGAGCACGGCACCGGATTGTCGTGCGGTGGCGGCGATCCACAGGTCGTTCTCGTCGAGAGCCAGACCTTTGCTCTGCCGGGTCAGTTTGATTTCGGCGTAGTGGTCGGCGACCGGTTCGCTGACCGGCAGGCAGGGCAGAGCGGCGAAGAGGCGCGTGGCTTTGGCGGTCAGTTCCTGGCGGCGCTGGCCGTCCGGCAACCGGCCTAGCCCGTGGAGAATTTCGCCGCGCACCACGGCGCAGATGCCCAGCGATTCATCCGGGGGCAAGGCGTCGAGGCGAGTCTGCATCTGCGGGTGTTCGCGCATGAGATCGCTGAACGCGCTGGTGTCGAGATGGTAGGTCATGCTCACGGCTGCTCGTTGAGCATCAGTCCGTCAGAGGAGGGAAGTCTTGCAGCGGTGATGGCCGCGTCCAACGCGGCGACGGAAGCAGGCGACAGGTGGGGTGATTGACGCGACGCTTCCAACACGGCCCGAGGCGAACCCGCGCGCACGACTGACTCCACGCGTTCCACGGAAACTTTCACGGCTTGGCCGTCCGCAAACGGGAGCGGCTCATCCAGTTCGATGGTTCGGCCTTTGATCCAGCCTGTGTAACTCATGGAGGGAGCATGGCGTTGGAGCCGTATTTTTCAACGGAACATTTCCGGCGTGCGGCTCAACGCCCGGCGGCCTGCGCCAGCTTCCCCGCCACCTCATCAATCCACTCGCCCGCCGGGAGCGCATACGGCCGGAAGGTTTCGAGCCAGCCTTCCTGCTCGTTGTAGAAGAGCGCGCGGTGCAGGCCCAGGTTGCTGGCCTTCGGATCGTCGCACAGGCTGGCGGAGTCGTTGGTGCTCATCTGGAAGAGCACGCGCATTTCAAACTCGCTCAACATTTTGCGGCCGAGAAAGCGGTTCACGTTGTTGTAGGTGTCCACGGTCGCGAAGAGATGGATGCCGTGCGCCGGGCCTTCGCTGATGAGTTTTTGCAGGAGTGTGGCGGGGTTCGCGCCGTCGTCACCGCCGCCAAAACCGAAGTCGTCGTCCTGTTTCAGCTTCTTGAAATTCTGCAGGCCGTGAATGAACAGGAACGTGGTGGGCGCGGGCGCGTGTTCGTCCTCGGTGCGCCGCTGCAAATCATCGGCGAGCGCCTTGAGCGTGTCGGCGAGTTCACCGCCGCGCGCGAGCGTGACGTCGTGCGGCAGGGATTTCACCACGCGTTCGAGGAAGACGCGTTCGGCGGATTCCGGCGCGGTGCTTTCGAGCAGGACCAATTTCGCCGAGCCGCGTGGGAACTGCGTCGCCAGCGCGAGGAGCGAGAGCGACAGCATGGCGAGCACGGGTTCATCGCGCTGGCCGACCACGAGCAGATTGTTGCCGCTGCGCTTCTGAAACACGGCTTCGGTCGGGCCTTTGATCGAGTTCGGCGCGCCGAGCCAGACGCGGGCGAGCGCGGCGGGTTGCGCCGCGGGCGTGTTGAGCAGTGCGTTCAGCAAATGATTTTCGCGCGCGTCGGCGGGAGCGTTGCCCTCGAAGACAATCGGGCCGGGATAGCGTTGCCCGAATTTCTCGTTCGCCATCGCGCGCACCACGTCTAGGCGTTCGTCGCGCACCACGTCGTCAATCCACACGGCCTGGAACGGGCTGTTGCCCTCGCTCATGCCGGCCTGGTCGTTGTAGATGCCCTCGCCGGGACGCGAGAGCAGGCGCGGCGCGGGATTGTTCTCGTCCATGATGAGATACGCGTCGGCTTCGTTGCACTGGAGCGCGATGCGGATGACCATCTGGCCAATCGTGGTGCGCGCCAGCGTGTAAGCGCCGCCCAACGTCTGCGAACCGAGCAGGCAATGAATGCCGAAGGCGCGGCCCTGCCGCACGATGCGGTCGAGCAAGAGGTTCGCGGCCTGCGAGATTTTGTCGTCCTCGACGAAGAATTCCTGGAACTCGTCGATCATCAGCAGCGTGCGCGGCATCGGCTCGGTGCCGCCCGCGCGCTTGTAGCCAGCCACGTCCTGCACGCTGAGTTTGCGGAAGAGTTCGCCGCGGCGCTTCAATTCTTCGTCGAGCTTCTGCAACACGCTCAGGCCGAACTCGCGGTCGCTTTAGATGGCGATTACCATCGCGTGCGGCAGGCGCGCGTTGGCGTAGCTCTTGAACTCGACGCCTTTCTTGAAGTCCACGAGGTAAAACTCGACCTGCTCCGGACTGCACCAGAGCGCGAGGTTCGTGATGATGATGTGGAGCAGCGTGGACTTGCCGGAGCCGGTCTTGCCCGCGATGAGCGCGTGCTGGCGCGTGCCCTTGCCGATGGCGAGATATTGGAGTTTGGTCGCGCCGCTGCGGCCGATGGGCACGCGCAATTCCTCGGTCGTCTCTTCGCTCCAGAGGTCGGCGTCGGCAGGCGCGATTTGGGTGAAGGGCACCTGGACGCGATTGGCGCCGCGATTGGCTTCGCCGACGCGATGCAGAAATTCCGTGGCGAACTCCGCACCCGGCGGCGTGTCGAGCACGACGCGGGCAGCGGGCAGGAACGGACTGGACAGCGTGAACTGTTCGCCGGTCGAAGTGAGGCACACGCTGCTCTTGCGCAATTCCTCGGGAAAGAAATCCGCCGGTGGCGTGTGGCGATGATCCCAGTGAATGAGCGTGAACACGCCGCAACGCGCGCCGCTGGCCGCGATGTGCAGAAGCCGCCGCGCCGCCGTCTCGGTGAAGTTCGCCGGAAAATCCGCGATGACGACGACGTGGTATTTCTCCGCGATGTTGCCGGCCTGGAGATTGTATTCCGCGATGGTCTCGTACTCGTTGCGGAGATACATCTGGATGACCTTCTCCATGTGCTCGTTGAGGTCGGCGAGCCGCTGCTCGATCTGGCTGGCCTGCGTCAAGATGCGGCTGTTGATGATGTTATCGTCGTAATCCGCCAGGTGCATCACGCCCGCGAAATTCTGCCCGAGCTTCACGGGATCGATGACGGTGAAGCTCAGTTTCCCGGCGGGCGCGGTGGCGATGAGGCGGAACATGATGTTGTTCAACGCTTCCATCACCGGCTCGTTGCCGGACTTGGTGGTCTCGAAAAGAATCGAGCCTTGCTGCGGGTAGGTGAGCAGCAGCGGGAGTGAAACGCTCGGCGGAAATGCGAGTCTCGGATCGTGGGGCGCGGCTTCCGCGAGTTTCTTCACGTCCACTTCGAGGCGGGCGAATCGCGCTAGGTTCTTGAACGCGGTTGGCGGTTTCCAGTCGCGCCAGAGTTGGGATTGCCATTCGGGGAACTCGCGTGAGGCAGTTGTGTTCGCCGCATTGATGGCCTCGAACAACGGTTGAGTCTGCTGCTTCCAGTCAGCTTCGAGTTTCTGCCAGTGCGCGGCGAAGTCGTCGTTGAACTTCGTGACCTTCGAGTGGTGTGACTCGGTGAACTGCGCCTTGCGCGCATCGGCTTCAGCTTGAACACGCGACATGGCTGTCGCGTGCTCCTGTTCGATGTGGGTGGCGCGGGCTTTGTGCAGCGTCTCGTTCTTCGTCACAGCGCGACGCCACTTCTCGTCAATTCTCACCGGCCACAACTCGCGCGCCTTCTCGGCCTGCTCGACGGCGGAGTTCCAGTTCTGGCCAAACATTTCCTTGCTGGTCCGGGCCTCGCCTTCGATGCGTTCGATCTCGGCGGCGTGGCGGGCCTGGGATTTTTGCAGCGCGGCGTCGTGCATCCGGCGCGCGCTTTCCAACTCGCCCGCGACGAGCGCGGCGAGCGACGCGGCCTGGCTGCGGCCCACGAAATAAAGCACGAGCAGCAGCACGATGATCGCGCCCGCGCCGCCACCGATCTGCGGCAGGCCGATCTCAGGATGTCCCACGCGCGGCATGACCGGCACCAGCCCGCCGCCGATGACGAGCACGAATCCAATCCACAGCCACAGCGGCAGCGCGCGAAAGAGTTTTGGCAGAAACAGCTTTTGAAATTTGGCGAGGTTCTCGCTCGCGACGGTGTGCAACTGACCGAGCTGTTCGAGCAGTCCGTGTTCGTCCGCTGACAAATCTGGCTCGCGAAAATTTTCCGGCTTGGTCAGCCACGCACGGAATTTTCCGTAGCCGCGAAATGCGCCGTCCGCCGACTGCTCCAGCGCCACGAACTGCGCGCGCGCGTCCGTGAGATACAAGTTGAACTCGGCCAGCGTGCCGTTGTTCCGCCCCAGCGCTTCTTTGCGGTATCGCTCGGTGTCGAGCAGGCCCTTCTGGCTTTTGTGTTTCCACTGGCCTTCCTCGTCGTCGATGCGTTTGGCGGAGAGCTTGTGGCTGGATTTCTTCGCGGTGGCGATGCGCTCGGCGCGTTGTTTGAAGCGCGCTTCCACGCCGGACTTCGCGGATTGATACGCTGCTTCCACCGCGCTCAAGTCGGCGGCGAGCCGCGTTTCGTGCGCCTCGCTCTCGTCTTTGAACTGCTTCTCCGTGGCGTTGATTTTGACGCGGAAATCCTTGTTCAACTTCTCCTCGGCGGCGGCGAAGTCGCGCACGACGCCTTTGAGCGATTCGAGAAGTTCGCGGGTCTGGGTGACGGTCAGGTGGCTGCTCATGTTGATTGAAATCTGGCGGCGGACAACGGGTGTAGGGCGGGCGTGGGAAAAGGGGCGCTGAAGCGACTGCACTCCAAGCGCTCCGCG
>JANNGC010000213.1:0-2994 GCA_031380445.1 Pedosphaera sp. | reverse complement strand
CGTTGACCTTGGCCTTGCGGCTGTTGATGTCGAGGGACGTGTCCTGGTCGAGCTTGGTGATTTCCTTGCCCTCTTCGTCCAGAATGGATTGCACCTTTTTTTGCTGCTCGACGGTCAGTTCCAAATCCTTGGTCCATTTCTTGAGCCGCATCCCGTTCATAACGGTCTGGGCGTCCCGCGCGCCTTCCGCCGCGCGAGGGATGGCGGGTTGCAGCAGGCAGAAGGTGATGAGAACCAGTGCCGAAGCACGGAGCAGAGGATGGAATTTCATGGCGTGAGTTTGCATAAACGGCGGCGCGTGTCAGCGGGATTTTTTCGGGGCTAAAAAAAGCCGGCGGGAAGAAAATGGAGCGAGCGAAGGGATTCGAACCCTCGACACTCACGTTGGCAACGTGATGCTCTACCAGGCTGAGCTACGCTCGCGTCCAAAAGCGGCGCGACGTTAGAAGAAAGATTTCCGTTTGCAAGCCCTGTTTTTGACCGGGCGATTCTTCCTTTCGAGATGCGTGAGCGCGAACCGCTTGAATGAGCGATGAATTTAATCACCGTGCCGTTCGCTGGAAATAATTGGGCTCGAAATTTCGCGCTCGAAATTTTTCCCAGTTGCCAAAGGCTGGCGGACGTGATTTCTTGTCTCACTTCTGAAACAACCCATGACGGACAAACTGTATTTTGGCGCGGCGACGGCGGCGCGTTTGAAAACCCAACCCAACACTTTTATGCGAACCCTTCGTCAGAAAACAATTCTCTCCGTGCTCCTCTTGGGAGCGGCTTTGCTTGGCGGCGCGCATCAGGCGGCGGCCCAGCTTTCTGTTGGCGCGACCGGCCTGGCTCCGCAGACTTTTGACACCTTGCCGCCGGCCACGTCCTGGTCGCAGCGCTCGACCCCGGGCGGGGCGGGTGCGGCGGGTGACACGCTCACCACCGCCGAGATGGACGCGCAAATCCAGACGAACAGCGCGTCTTTGATCACCGCCCAGTTGGTTTCCTCGGCGGGAGACCCTCCAACGGCCACGGCGAACGGCATGTGGGCTTCCGCTGGTCGCTATATTTTGACGCGCGTCACGGGCAACCGTTTCGCGGTTATCATGGCGACCTTGCGCAACAACACCGGGTCGAACCTTGCCTCCGTCCGCATTTCGTACGACTTGAATTTGCGCCTGCCTGTGGCCGAGCAGATTCCTGGCAACAGCGTCTATTACAGCATCACGGGCACGGCGGGTACCTGGCAGCGGCTGGACACCCTTTCTGGATTGAGCGCCTCGGGCAGCCTCAGCACCAATCTTCCCCTTGGCTCCTGGGCTCCGAACGCCAACCTTTACGTCCTGTTCTCCGATGACAACGGCAGCGGCACGCCGGATACCTCAGTGGAAATTGATAATTTCGCGGTGACGGTGCCGTTTCCCGGCATCACAAACCAGCCGCAAAGCTCCTCGGTGGCCCCCAACCAGCCCGTGACCATGAGCGTCGGGGCCGTGGGCTACACGCCGCTCTTTTACCAATGGCGCAAGAACGGCAACCCCATTGCCAACGCGACCAACGCCAGCTTTACCATTCTCAGCGCGCAAGCCTTGGACAACGGCACCTACTCCGTGCTGGTCAGCAACGCCTTTGGCACCGTGTTGAGCAGCAATGCGACGCTCACCGTCAGTTGCTCGACGCCGGCCTCCTTCGTGAACGTGCCGGCGAATCAGTCTCTCGGTCTTGGAGGCACCATCACGCTCGTGGCCTCGGCCTCCGGCAGTTCGCCGATCAGCTACCAGTGGGCGCGCAACGGCACCCCCATCGCCGGCGCGACCAATCCGACTTATACGAAGCTCAACGCCACGGTGGCGGACTCAGGCAACTACTCCCTCACGATTGACAACTGCACGCTGCTGCCGACCACGGTCAGCGCGGTCGTGGCCGTCAGTGAGGCTTCGTTCGTCTCGGTGGGTCTGACCAACCAGTTCTGGCGCTACGAGCAGTCGGGCACGGATTTGGGCACGGCATGGACGGCCACCAATTACAACGACACCGCGTGGCCGCTCGGACGAGGCATGCTCGGACAGGAAAACTTGGCGGTGGTCAATGCCTTGACCAACACCATCCTCAATTTGAATCCAGGCAGCGGCCAGATTCCCACCTACTACTTCCGCTCCACCTTCGTTCTGACCAATGACCCGACGCTCATCTCGATCATTGCCAGCAATTACACGGATGACGGCGCGGTGGTCTATCTGAACGGACAGGAAGTGTACCGCCTCAACATGTCTGAAGGACCTGTGACCTACAATTCTTTGGCGGCGGCGAATTCCACCGAGGGCGTTTTCACCGTCACCAATCTTCCTAGTTCGCTCCTTCGTCCGGGCGTGAATCATCTCGCGGTGGAAGTTCACCAGGTGAACCTGACCAGCAGCGACATCGTTTTCGGCATGGCGCTGCATGTGAACTACTTGACGCCCACCCTGCTGGCCATCACCAACCAGCCGCAGAGCCTGGTACTGGATGAAACTCGGACGGCTGATTTCACGCTCGGCGTGCAAGGCCAGCCGGCCTACTTCCAGTGGTACAAGAACGGTGCGCCTATCGTCGGAGCCACGCGCAACCCGCTCAGTTTGGCCGCCATCACCACCAATGACACCGCCCTCTACGTCGGCGTGGCCTCGAACAGCATCAACTCCGTGACCAGTTCCCCGGTCACGCTCACGGTCTTGGCCGACACGAACGGTCCGAGCCTCGTCTCAGCCGACGGCACCATCTCGAACAACCTGGTCGTGGTCAGCTTCAGTGAACTGGTCTTGCCGTCCACCGCCACCAACGTCGGCAACTACAAGATCACCAACACGCTCGGCGGCACGCTCACCATCTCCGGTGCCGTGCTCCAGAACGGCACCAATGTGCTGCTCACCACCACGGCCTCGCGTGGCATCACTAACAACTACATCCTCATCGTCAACAACGTGCGCGACACCTCGCCGCGCACCAACGCCATCATTGCCAACAGCGCCATCC
>JANNGC010000207.1:0-2351 GCA_031380445.1 Pedosphaera sp. | reverse complement strand
AAAGACCGCTCCCGTTGCACGGGAGTGAATGAAACCAAAAGTCGAAATCTATGACACGACCCTGCGCGATGGCTCGCAGGGTGAAGGCATCAACTTTTCCGTCGCGGACAAAATCCGCATTGCGGAACGGATTGACGCCTTTGGCATTCACTACATCGAGGGCGGCTGGCCGGGGAGCAATCCCAAGGACATCGAGTTCTTCGCGCAGGCCAAGCGGAAGAAATTCAAGAACGCGAAGCTCGCGGCCTTTGGTTCCACGCGGCGCAAGGGCGTGCCGGTGGAGCAGGACGATCAGGTGCGTCTGCTGCTCGAAGCCGAGACGCCGGTGGTGACGATCTTCGGCAAGACTTCCCTGCTCCATGTGAAGGAAGTGTTGCGCTGCACGCCGGATGAAAATCTCGGGATGATCGGCGACACGGTGAAATATCTGCGCGACCACGGGAAGATGGTCATCTACGACGCGGAGCATTGCTTCGACGGCTACAAGCTCGATGAGGATTACGCCATCGCGACGTGGCAGGCGGCGGAACAGGCGGGCGCGAACATGGTGGTGCTGTGCGACACGAACGGCGGCTGTCTGCCGAGCGAAGTGTCGAGCATCACGCGCGCGGCCTTGTCGAAACTGGTTTGCAAAGTCGGCATTCACACGCACGACGACATCGGCCTGGGCATGGCGAACGCGCTCGCAGCCATCGAGACCGGCGCGACGCATGTGCAAGGGACGATCAACGGCTACGGCGAGCGCACGGGAAATTGCAATCTCACGAGCGTGATCCCCTGCCTCGAATTGAAGATGGGGTTGAAATGTCTGCCGCCGAAATCGTTGCCGAAGCTCAAGGAGCTTTCGCAGTTCGTGGACGAGATCGCGAACATCCGCCACAGCCCGCGCCAGCCGTGGGTTGGCTCCGCCGCCTTTGCGCACAAGGGCGGGATGCACGTCAACGCGGTGCAGAAATTCGCCTCCAGCTACGAGCACATTGACCCGACCGTGGTCGGCAACGCGCGCAGCGTGCTCATCAGTGATCTCGCGGGCCGCAGCAACATCGTGATGAAGGCGCAGGAACTCGGCTTCAAGGTGGACAACGACACGCCGGAGCTGAAGGCCATCCTCGCGCGCCTCAAGGAACTGGAGCACGCGGGTTATGAGTTCGAAGCGGCGGAAGGCTCGCTCGCGTTGCTCATCCATCGCCGGCTGAAGAACACGCAGCCGCCGTTCACCGTGGAAAGCTTTCACGTCTCCATGCGGCGCGACGTGCCGATGAAACGCGGCGAGGAAGGCAAATCCATTTCCGAAGCCACGATCAAAGTGCGCGTCGGCAAAGAGGTCGCGCACAAGGTCGCCGAGGGCGACGGCCCGGTGAACGCCCTCGACTCCGCGCTGCGCCTCGCGCTCGGGAAATTCTTCCCGAAGCTCAAGAAGGTGACGCTCACGGATTACAAGGTCCGCATCATCGAGTCCAAGACGGGCACGGCGGCGAAGACCCGCGTGCTCATCGAGTCCACCAACGGCCAGGACGAATGGGGCACCGTGGGCGTGAGCGACAACATCATCGAAGCCAGCCTCCAGGCGCTGGTGGACTCGATGGAGTATGCGCTGATGAAGAAGTGAAGACGGAGTTTGACGCGAATTGCGCGAATGGGCGCGAATTTTGAAAAGCAGTGGGTGAACTGATTTACAAGGAAGAGGCTTTCAAGCTCGTGGGCTTGTGCATGGATGTGCATCGCGAGTTGGGTCACGGACATGATGAAGTCATCTACAAGGATGCGCTTGCGGTGGAACTGGCGCGGGCCGGCATTCCTTTCAGCCGTGAGCGCAAGTTTGAAGTCAGCTACAAGGGCGTGCTGCTACCCCATGCTTATTTCGCAGACTTTGTCATCTGGGACAAAATTCTGTTTGAAGCCAAGGCCTGTGAAAGCCTGTTCGATGCCCATGTGAAGCAGGTGCTCAACTATCTCGCCGCGTCCAAGCTGCAACTTGGACTGCTCGTCAACTTCGGCTCCAGTTCGTTGGAGTGGAAACGCGTCGTGCTCACTCACCGCTCATCCGAACCGCCCAAGTTCCAAAAATAATTCGCGCCAATTCGCGCAATTCGCGTCAACCTCCCGCCTTTAGCGTATGTCCGAAATCCCAAAAGCCTATGAGCCGCAGTCGGTCGAATCGAAATGGTATCAGTTCTGGCTAGACCGGAATTGTTTCACCGCCGATGCGACGCGTGTCTCCGAGACGCGCCCGGCGTACTCCATCGTCATTCCGCCGCCGAACGTCACGGGCGTGCTCACGCTCGGGCATGTGCTGAACAACACCATCCAGGACATCCTCGCCCGCAAGGCGCGCATGGATGGGAAGGAAG
>JANNGC010000199.1:0-12190 GCA_031380445.1 Pedosphaera sp. | reverse complement strand
TGTCCGCGACTCCTCCGACTTTCCCCGCCGTCACTCCGCATCCGAAAGCGGCGCTAAAGCGACCGCACTCCAAACGCTCCGCGCATGACAAGGCGTCTGGTGCCGCGCGCCAGCGTTTGGAGTGCGGTCGCTTCAGCGCCGCTTTTCCCACGGCAACCGCGCGCAACCACGAGCGAGAAAATTTAACGCAGAGGCGCAGAGGGGGAAAATGATTGGCCGCAGAGAACGCAGAGAACACAAAGAGGGAGGGGAAAGTTTCTTTGTGCTCTCTGCGTTCTTCGCGGCGATGGGTTTTCCTTCCCGGTCTTCTCTCTGCCCCTCTGCGTCTCTGCGGTGAAAATGGATGCACGAAAACAGTTGAGCCGCGTTCACCGAGACGCCTCCCCGGCGCATCAAGTCCAGTCATGGAATCGCTGGCGCAGATGATTTCTCTGCGCTCGACTCGGCTGGCCCGCGTCCTTTAGCGTCCGCTCCCGATGCAGGCTGACTCCAGTTCCACTCCAAACCCCGAGGCTCCAACGTCGCCGTCCGTCGCGCCCATCGAGCCGCCCGGACCGCCGCCCACGCCCATCAGTTGGCGGCTCGGCATCCTCGCGGCGATCCTCGCGATTGCTTTTCTCGCCTACGCTTTGCGCGGCACCATCGGCGTGCGCGGGCAGGCGGTGGCGGGCGTGTTCTGCTTCTTCGGACTGGTCGCGATGTGCTCGTCGAATTTGCGCGCGGTGCGGTGGCAGACCATTGGCTGGGGCATCGCGCTTCAGATCGTGCTCGCCGTGCTGGTGCTGAAAGTGCCGTGGGTGAAGACCCTGTTCGAGCACGCGAAAGTGGTCGTGGTCAGCTTCATTGATTTCTCGGACAAGGGTGCGGAGTTCGTCTTCGGCAATCTCGCGCGGCCCGGTGATCTCGCGCTCAATCCGGGGAAAGAATTCCTCTTCATCTTCGCGTTCAAGGCGCTGCCGCCCATCCTGTTTGTCTCGGCGTTTTTCACCATGCTGTATCACTACGGCGTCTTGCAGCGCATCGTGCGCGGGATGGCGTTGGTCATGGTGCGGCTCATGGGTACCAGCGGCGCGGAGACGCTCTCGGTCGCGGCCAACGTCTTCATGGGCCAGACGGAAGCGCCGCTCATCGTGAAGCCGTACGTGCCGCGCATGACGCGCTCGGAACTCTTCGCGCTCATGGCCAGCGGCTTCGCCCACATCTCGGGCGGCATGATGGTGGTGTATATCAATTACGGCGCGGACCCCGTGGCCGTGCTGACGACGTGCATCATGGCCTGCCCGTGCAGTCTCTATCTCGCGAAGATGTTCATGCCGGAACTGGGCCGCCCCGAAACCGCCGGCTCGGTGCAGACGGAAAAAAGAAAATCGCCCTACGTGAACGGCATTGACGCCGTGGCGTCCGGCGCGGGCGACGGCTTGCGGCTCGCGCTGAACGTGGCGGCGATGCTCATCGTGTTCATCGCGTTCGTGGCGATGTTCGACGCGTTGCTCGGGTTGTTCTCCAAAGATTTGTCGCTGCAAAAAATCTTCGGCACGCTGTTCTCGCCTGTGGCCTTCCTGATGGGCGTGGAGATGAATGACATTTCCAAAGTCGGCAGCCTGCTCGGCGCGAAGCTCGCCATCAACGAACACTATGCCTATCTCGTGATGAAAGGCTGGAAAGCCACGGCGGGCTACATGAGCGACCGCTCGTATCTGCTCGCGGCGTTCGCGCTCACGGGCTTTGCGAATTTCGCCTCGGTCGGCATCCAGATCGGCGGCATTGGTGCGATGGCACCCGAGCGGCGCGGGGATTTGGCGAAGCTAGGCTTGCGCGCGCTGTTCGTCGGCTTCACCGCCACGGTGCTGAACGCGGCGGTGGCGGGGATTCTTTTGTGAGGGCGGTGGGGCAGCCATCCCGGAGCGCGGACTTTCCAGCCCGCAGCAACGTGTGCAGATCGAGGGCGCAAGAACTTGTACACACCGTTCTCCATTTCACGTTGCTGCAGGCTGGAAAGCCCGCGCTCCATGAAGTTCGCACTTGGGCTTCTTGAAAAACTTCGCGTAAGTTCAGGCCGGGCATGAGCCGGAAAATCAAACTCGTTCTTTACGTCGTCTGCATCATCGGAGCGGTGGTGTTCGGCTTGCTCACGGTCAGCAGCTACCGCCAAGCGACCGTGACCAGCCAGCGTCGCGCGGCCAGCCTTGCCGACCTCACTTCCACCGAGAACACCAACGTCGTCGAAGCGACGAACGCCGTCCTCAACGCCAACTTGCTCGCCGAGGCCGCCGCCGCGCTCACCAACGAGTTGAGCACCAACGCCGCGCAGACCAATCTCGCTGGCCAGACAATCGCGAAGAAGAAAGCTGATGGCACGGATGATTCTGCCGTTGCCGCCGGCGGTTCCGGTCGCAACATTTCGCGCATGGTTACGCGCGGGCTGGGCCTGCTCCTCTTCGCCCTCGGCCTCGCCGCGTTGATTGCCTACGATGTGTCCCAATTCCTCGCCCGCAAGGCCGAAGAAACCCTGTTCGCCGATGACGGCACGCCCGCCGATCCCGAATACGATCAGGCCGAGGAGTTGTGGAAGGACGGCAAGTATCTCGACGCGCTGAATGCCATGCGCAGCTACTTGAAGAACCATCCGCGCGAACAATTTGTGGCGTTGCGCATCGCGGAAATTTACGAGGAGAACCTGAACAACCCGCTCGCCGCCGCGCTCGAATACGAAGAGGTGTTGAAGAAGAAACTCCCGCCGGAACGCTGGGGCTGGGCGGCGATTCACCTCGCGAACCTTTATTCCGGCAAGCTGAACCAGTCCGAGAAATCCATCGCGCTGCTCCGTCGCATTGATGCCGAATACGGCCAGACCCCGGCCGCGAAGAAGGCGCGTGAACGGCTCACGCAGATTGATCCGAATTTCATTCCCGCCCATGCGCCCGTGGTGCCCGTGGCCGCTGAGTCCGCAGAGTCAACTGCGCCTGCGCCCTCCCATCTCCCGCCGGGGTTTCGCCCGAAAAACTGAGCGCGGCCACGCCGGCTTCAGGCTTCGTCCCGGCTCCCGCCTTTTGCGAACTTTCCGCCCGCAGTTTTATGGGACGGTCTTTGAAGCTGTGCGGACAGTTCGGCCGATACGCTGACTGAGCCAAAGAGGCGTATGGTACTGCTACCCATGCTGGAGCTGGGTATTGCTGCGGTGCGCTCATCGTTATTCGCGCGTCATTTCTTCGATGAATCGGGAGAGGTGGGGCCAGGTCTCGCCAAAGCCTCGCTGGTGAATGTGAAAGCATCTTCGGCAAAACGTCGGACTGGCTAACAGTTTGGCGCAGAGCAGAACTCTCATGAGTGCGGGCACAGGATATTTTTTGCGGATAAAAGCCAACAAAACTGCGACTTAACCGGTTCAGTTCAGGGGCCGGCCTTTCAAGGAATAGGTATTGCTTTTCCATCAGATTAAGCGCCTGATTCAATTCAGGCCGGACGCTTGGCGGTCCATGGGTGAAACCACTCATTCCCGCCGTGGCATTCGTAAATCAGATCAGAAGAAAAAAACAAAAACTATGAAACACGCGCTTCGTTTTGTGCTGTGCGCCGTCGTCCTGCTGGCGACCGCCCTGTCCTCCACAGCCGCACTCCAAATTCGTATCACCGACGGCTCGCCCGGCGGAACAAACATCACCGTCACCGACCAAGGTCCGGAGGATTTCAACCTCACCGTGGGTGCGGTCAGTTACTCCGGCCCCATCGGAGCAAACTGGATTGCCACCCTCTCGACCGGCACCTCCAAGCCACTGCTGGGCAGCGCCGCCGCGCCCCGCGTGGACTTGCAAACTTTCAACGTCTCCTCCGCTTCCGGTGGCACGCTGACCATTGAGCTGACCGACACGGACTTCACCGGCGCTGGTCCGGCCAAAGTCACCATTGGTGGCAACACGGCCGGCCAGGTCAACCTGAACGTCTTCACGGACAACGCGAATGCCGGCTTTGGCAAAATCGCGCCTGTGGCGGCCTTGGGTCCGATCACGGGCTTGGGCTTCTCCCAGATCGTGCCGGCGGTGGTCACGGCGTCGGCTCCTTATTCCATCACCTTTCAGCTGACCATCGCCCATGTGGCGGGCGGCGCGACGGGTCTGGACGCGGAACTCGTGGTCAATCCTCCGCCGGTCTGCCCGCCGGATCGCATCTTGGATTGCAACGAATCCACCGACCCGTATGTGAACCCGCTCCTTGGCTTCCCCTCCTACACCCCGCAGCCGGACTGCAACCCCGTCACGACCAACTACACGGACGTGACCGTGGGCAACGTCATCACCCGCACTTGGACGCTCATTGACGCCTGCCATCACACCAACTCCTGCTTGCAAGTTTTGACCATCTCCACCAACTGCAATCCGCCGCTTACCAATTGCGTGCAGAAAGCCGTCGGCGGCGGGCCGTGCAGCGACAGCGTGGCGAACCACGCGCTCTGGCTTCCGGGCATTGCCACGGATTTCATCTTTGTTCCCGCCGGCCAGTTCGTGGAAAACGCGGACGGCACCGGCTTCATCGCCGGCACGGTGGTCAGCGCGTCTGACCCCGGCAAGTGCTTCACGGTGGACGTGCAACTCTCCGGTCGCACCAGCATTGCTCCTCCCGGCAGCCCGAAGAAAGATTTGCTCGACTGCGCCTACTCCGAGAATGGCGGCCCGGTCAATACGGCGAACTGGTATTACTACACGAACTACACCGGCACGCTCACCGGCTGCGGCAATCTCGCGGGTGCGGTGCTGACCATTGTTCCGACCGGCCCGGCGCTCCAAGTCGGTCTCGGCGCGAGCGGCAAGAACCTCCATCTCGGCCTTTCGAGCTGGTTCAACTGGACCGTGACCTCGCAGCCTGATGCGGGCGCGGCCTTGCCCATCACCGGGCGCGGCGACTTCAACCTCGACATCGTGGATTGCGTCGAGGTTCCGCTCACGAACTGCGTGCAGCAGGCGGACGGCGGCGGCAAGTGCAGCGATGCGACCACGCATCACGCCGTCTGGATGCCCGGCATCGGCACGGATTTCGTGTTCAGTCCCACGCCCGGCAGCTTCGTGGAAAACCTCGACGGCACTGCGCTCCTCAGCGGCACGATCGCCAAGGTCTCGAACCCGAGCCAAGGCTTCACGGTCGTCGTGAACCTGAGCGGTCGCACCAGTGTCGCGCCTCCCGGCAGCCCGAAGAAAGACTTGAAGGACTGCGCGTATGACGAAGACGGCGGCCCGGTGGACACCGACACCTGGTATTACTATCCGACTTACAGCGGCACGCTCACCGGCACCGGCGACTACGCGGGCGCGGTGCTGACGATTGTTCCGACCGGCCCGGCTTTCCAAGTCGGCCTTGGTGCGAACAACAAGAACATCAAGTTCGGCGCGTCGAGCTGGTTCATCTGGACCGTGGCGACGCAGCCCTCCGCGGGCGCGGCTCTGCCCGTGACCGGCCAGGGTGACTTCAACATCGAGATCGGTGATTGCCCGGCTTCTCCCGGCAGCCCCGGCACGCCCGGCACCGGCAGCATCTGCGGCAAGGTGAAGCACGACCTGAATGCAGACGGCAGCGTGAGCAGCGATGCCGGCCTCGCGGGCTGGACGGTGACCTTGAAGAAAGGTTCCGCCGTCGTGGATACCGACGTGACTGATGCAGCGGGCGACTACTGCTTCTCCAACCTCGCGGAAGGCAGCTACGTGATCGTGGTGACGCCGCTCGCCGGCTGGAAGCAGACGGCGGACCCGGATGGCAACAAGGACCATAAGCATTCCACTTCGCTCTCCGCCGGCCAGAACAAGACGGGCAAAGTCTTCGGTTACACCGGCACTCAGGCCGACGTGGCGGTGACCGTGTCTGCCCCGGCCACGGCGAACTGCGGTGACACCATCACCTACCTCATCACCTACACGAACACCGGCAACGCCCTGCTCGACAGCGTGAAGATCAGTTCCTCGGTCCTTGGCGGCCAGGTTCTCAGCGCTGGTTCCACCGCGCCCGGCCAGGGCGGCAGCATCAGCCTCAACTACGTCGTGAAGCCCTCGGACGACACGCCGCTGGTCAATGCCGTGACGGGCGTCGGCGACCCCGTCGGCTCGCTGGCCAAAGTTACCCAGCACGCTTCCGTCAGCACCGTCATCCTCGGCCATTGCCCGCCGCCCGCTCCGAAGGGCCTCGTGGACAAGCCCGGTGATGGCTTCGTGAAGCTCTCGTGGAAGGCCGTCTCCGGCGCTTCCAGCTACAAGGTGAAACGCTCGCTGACCAAGGGCGGACCTTACGCCACGATCAAGAGCGGCCTCACCACGACCAGCTACACGGACACGAACGTCCTGAACGGCACGGTCTATTACTACGTGGTCGTCTCCTCGCGCTACGCCACGCCGAGCGCCGACTCTGCGGAAGTCAGTTCCATCCCGTCGGCTGGTTTGCCCAGCCCGTGGAAGAGCAAGGACATCGGACCGGTGGCGGATGCGGGTGCCGCCAGCGAAGACGCCGGCGTGTTCACCGTCATCGGCTCCGGCAAATACATCTGGGGCACCTCGGATGAATTCCGCTACGCCTACCAGGCGGCCAACGGCAACTGCACCATCATCGCCCGCGTCATCGGCCTCGGCGACACGGACGAATGGGCCAAGGCCGGCGTGATGATTCGCAGCTCGCTGAACGCGAATGCGAAGCACGCCTCCGCCTTCATCACCGCCACGAACGGCATCCAGTTCCAGTCCCGCACCGGCACCGGCGCGAGCGCGACCCAGACCGCCGTGGCCGGTATCGCGCCGCCGCAGTGGCTCAAGGTCGTCCGCACCGGCAACACGTTCCGCGCGTCTTACTCGGCGGATGGCGTGACCTACACCGAGTTTGGAGTGGCCAACGTCTCGATGGGTTCATCCGTCTTCATCGGCCTGGCCGTGACCAGCCATGCAGATGGCGAGTTGAACACCGCCGTGTTCGACAGCGTGACCGCGACGCCTTGATGGTTGCCTGAATTCTGTTCGCGTGAGACAAGAGCGGCCTCCGTCTTCGGGCGGGGGCCGCTTTCTTTTTCCATGACGACAAAAAACAAAATTTTGTGGGCGCTCACGCTGGCGGGGCTGGTCGTCACGACCTATCTCTGGAAGCGCGGTGCGGATGAGAAGGCGGCTTCTGATGCGGCAAAAACTGCGGTGGAAAATGTCGGCGGCACGGCGCGGACCAACCTTTCCCAGGCCAGTTCCGACCCGGCCATCGCGTCCACAAATTCGCAGAATGCCAACAGCTCCGGCAGCATGACCGATGCCCTCGCCCTCGCGCTCGCGGCCATTGCGAAAGAGAGCAACCCCAGCCTCCAATCCGCCGCGCTGCTGAAACTCGTCGAGAGCCTGCGCCTTCCCGACGTGTCCGCCGCGCTGGCCGCGACGGCAAATCAATCGGACCGTGTTTCCTCTGAGTTCCGCCAGATGCTGGTGCGCCGCTGGGCCAAGAGCGACGCGCCCGGCGCCGCCGACTGGATTGAAAAAAATCTGACTGGCGCGGCCCGCGCGGCTGCGCTCAACACCGCCGCCTCGGCCTGGGCCGAGACCGACCCCACCGGCGCGGAGCAATGGGCGCGACGCCTCACCGACCCCGATGAACGTGGGGACACTTTGCTCGCCATCGCCGGTGAGATGACGGGCGACAATCCCGCCGCCGCGCTGGCCCTTGCCGTGGATTTGCCACCCGGCGCGGCCCGTGATGAATTTCTCCTCCACGCCGCCAGTGAGTGGGCCGGACTCGATTCCAAAAGCGCGATCGAGTGGGGGCAAAAAATTGAGAACCCGGAATTGCGCGCGCAGATGCTCGCCGCCATCGCCACGGGTTTCGCCGAGCAAGACCCCGCTGCCGCCGCCACGCTCGCCGCGCAATCCCTGCCCCCCGGTCGTGTGCAGGACGACGCCGTGGTCAGCATCGTCCAACGCTGGGTGCAGCAGTCGCCCGAGCAGGCTTCCGCGTGGGTCGCCGCGTTTCCCGAGGGACCGCTCCGGGACACCGCGCTGGAAGCCGTGGTGAAACTCTGGGCCGATCAAGACCTCACCGACGCGGGCGAGTGGATCAACACGCTCACCGAGCGCACCGGCTCCGATGTGGCCATCGCGGCCTACGTGGACAAACTCGCCGTGCAATTTCCCGAGATGGCCGTCGAGTGGGCGGCGGAAATCCGCAACCCCGCGCTGCGCGACGAGCGCCTCATCCACCTTGCCGATCTCTGGCTGCACAACGACCCCGCGGCCGCGCGCCAGTGGATCCACCAGTCCCCGCTTTCCGACGCGGCCAAGGCCCGCCTGCTCGCGCCGAAAAACTGATGGTTACGCCGGGCGCCGGCTCGGCGGACCGGTTTCATCATGCCTGCCACCGGATTGGTTCGGCCCGGAATCTCCGCGCTCTCCGTGTCGGCACCGCCTTTCCTCCCGCATAAATACGGATTAAGCCCCACTGGCATTCGGACGAAATTAAAGGAGACTGAACGGGTTGATAAAAATGAAACGGACGTTACTGCACTACTGGGGGATTTTGGCTCTCGTCATCGGGATGGTTTGTTCCACGCGTGCGGCCTTCACCGGCCCGTACGCGACGAACCGGTGGACGCTCGTGAACAGCAACGGCAACGGCTTGGTCAGCTACTCCAACGCGCCCGGCCAGATCACGCTCACCGGCAGCAACAACCTGACCAACGCGCCCGGCTACACGGAGTGGTTCGTGAGCGTCACCAACGCCGCGCTGCTCCAGTTCCAATGGCGCTACTTCACGCTGGAAGACGACTCCGGCCCATTCGACCGCGCGGGCTTTCGCGTCAACAATGAGTTCACCGAGCTGGCGCGCAACGACTCGACCGTGCTGACCGGCTTCGCCTCGGCCAATGTCCATCCCGGCGACACCTTCGCCTTCTGGGTGCGAACCGGGGACAACTTGATCGCGCCGGGCGTTTTGACGGTCACGAATTTCAACTTTGGCGCCGCGCCGCCGCGCTTCATGAAGTCGGCAGTCTCCAACCAGACCGTCTTGCTCTACCTGCAAACCATCCCGGGCCGGACCTATCGAGTGGAAGCGACTGACGTGTTACCCGCAACCAATTGGTTGCAAATCGGGACTAACTTCGTGGCGACCACGACCCTCACGCCGCTCAACACCACGGCCAGCAATTTTCCCCGCCGCTTCTTCCGCGCCGTGTTGCTGCCGTGAGGCTGCGCGTGGCTCCTGCTTTCCTTTTTTGAATCCTGAAAGGATTCAGATAATCCAGCCCAGCGTTGCGCCACCGAGGCGCTACGCTGGGCTGGCCGCGTGATGAATTCCCAACTCTGAAAGAGTTGAATCAAAGGCTCTGAACAGGATCGTGATACAACTCTGTCAGAGTTGGGGAATTTATTGGGGACATCTCACCCAGGGTAGCTTCTGCGTCGCAACCCTAGGCTGGATGATTTCAATCCTTTCAGGATTGCGCAACGGCCTGTCGGCTTGCACGCGGTGGCGAAACTTGAAGGCTGCACGCTCACTCCGCTTCCGACGGCTTCTGAATGCCGAGCTTCTCCATCATCTCGTAGAACGTCGGGCGGCTGATGCCCAGTTCGGCGGCGGCGGGACTGATCTTGCCACGATGTTTGCGGAGCGCCTTGTTCAACATGTCGCGCTCCAGCTGATCCCGCGCCTCGCGCAAATTCAACGCGCCTTCGGACGAGCCGGTGACGAGCGAAAGATTCTCCGGCGTCACGCGCTGGTCCTCGCACATGATGACCGCGCGCTTCACGCGGTTCTCCAGTTCGCGGACGTTGCCGGGCCACGAATACTGTTGCAGCGCGACGAGCGCCTCCTTGGAAAATTTCAGCCGCCCCTTCCCTTGCTCGCTACCGAAGCGTTTCAAGAACGCCTCCGCCAGCACGATGATGTCCGTGTCGCGCTCGCGCAGCGGCGGCAGTTTGATGACGACGACGGCGAGGCGGTAATACAAATCCTCCCGGAACGTTCCCTCCATCATCGCCTTCTCGATGTTCACGTTCGTGGCGGCGATGACGCGCGTGTTGACCTGAATGGGCTTGCGTCCGCCGATGCGTTCAATCTGCTGCTCCTGGAGAAAGCGCAGCAGCTTCACCTGCATGGCGGGCGGCAGTTCGCCAATTTCATCGAGGAACAACGTGCCGCCCTCCGCCATCTCGACCCGACCAGGCCGCGCGGTGTGCGCGCCGGTGAACGCGCCGCGCTCGTGACCAAACAGTTCGCTCTCGATGAGCGTCTCGGGAATCGCGCCGCAGTTGATCGCGATGAAGGGCCCCTTCGCGCGCGGCCCTCGGCGGTGAATGGTCAGCGCCACGACTTCCTTGCCGGTGCCGCTTTCGCCGAGCACGAGCACCGAGGCGTCGGCATTATCGAGTTTGCGGATGGTGGAGAAGACCTGCTTGATGGCCGGACTTTTCCCGAGCATGTCCGCGAAACCTTCCGTGGCGAACTCCTGCTGCTGCGCCTGAAACTCACGCTCCAGCCGTCCGACTTGAAACGCGCGTCCGATGATCGTCTTCAACTCCTCGACGTTCACCGGCTTGCAGAAAAAATCATACGCGCCCTCGCCGATGGCCTTGAGCGCGTTTTCCTTTTCGCCCTGCCCGCTGATCACCACGACGCGCGTGGCGGAATCGGCGGCGATCAACTCACCGAGCAAGGCCAGGCCTTCCTGCGGCGTGCCGGGATGCGGCGGCAGTCCGAGATCGACGAGCACGACTTCCGGCTTCTTCTCGCGAAACACGCGCATGGCCGAGGGCCGGTCCTCCGACTCAATCACGTCGAAGTCCGCCGTCAGCGCCCAGCGCAGTTGCGAACGGATGTCCTCGTCGTCATCAACAATCAAAATTTGCGGCTTCATGGTGTCACTCCTGTCACCGGCAGCAGCACGCGAAAGGTCGTGCCCGCGCCTTCGCGTGAATCCACTTCGATTCGCCCGCCGTGCGCCTCCACGATCATTTTGCTTTGGAACATGCCGATGCCGATGCCCTTCTTCTTAGTGGTCTGAAATGGTTTGAACAACCGCTGCCGTAAAAACTCCGCGCTCATGCCGCAGCCGTGATCTGTGACCGCGATCACGCCGTGCCCGTTACGTTGCTCCGTCGTCAGGCGGATCTCTGCGCCCGCCGGGCTGGCCTCCTTCGCATTCACGAGCAGGTTCACGATGACTTTGTGCATCTGCTCGCGGTCCACGGATAGCGGCGGCACGGTCGCCAGATTTTTCACCAGCTTCACATCGGTCATGCCGGCGCATTCCTGCAACGCGGTATCGGCCAGTTCGTTCAAGTCCGTGATCGCGCGGTTCAGCCGCAACTCGTCGCGCAGCGAGCCAATGCGGCTGACCAAGTCGTTGATGCGCGCCACGCTCTTGCTCACGGCGCGCACGGCCTCATCGCGAAATTCTGGGCGATCAAAGTGCGCGCGCAAATTGTCCACGAGCAGCGAGAGCGTCCACGCCGTGTTCTTCAAATCATGGACGAAGAAGGTGGCCATCGTCTGGAACGCCTGCATCTCCTTCGCCTCGAGCAATTTTCCTGAGAGGCGTATCCGCACGAGGTCGCCCGCGATCTGATCCGCCACGCACTTGAGCAAATCCAAATCCTGAATTGAGAACGGCACGCCGGCCACGCGGTCGCCGAGCATCATCACGGCGACCAGTTCTTCGCCGCTCGTCACGGGAATGCAGACGCGGTGGCCGCCGTGCGAGAACTTCACTGGCTGCCATTGCCGCACCGTGTCGCGCCACGGCTCGTTGCCGTCATCGAGATCGAGGGGCGCAGCGTGCGCGCGGAGTTTCTCCAACGGCTCGGCAATCTCCGTCCGCGACTGAATCAGCTTTGTCGCTTCACCCTCGGAGAGCGACGTGGACGCGCCGAAATGCAGCGTGCCGTCGCGCTGCGGTACGAGCCAGAGCGTGACCGAGAGCACGTCGAAGGTTTCCGCGACCCAGTTCACCGTGGCGCGGCAGAGGTCGGGTTCCTTCATGTGGCCGGTGGTCGCGCTGCTGAAATGCCGCCAGATTTTCTGCACGTCATAGACGGGCCGGCGCAGATGGTGGCTCACGAAGCGTTTCACCCGCAGCCGCACGCGGTCGGAGAGAATCAGCAGCCCGAGCAGCACGAGCGCGACGAGCAGCGCGAACATTTGCAGCGCGAAATTTTTCCCGCCGCCCAGCACCGCGATGATTTTGGCGAAG
>JANNGC010000174.1:0-2022 GCA_031380445.1 Pedosphaera sp. | reverse complement strand
TCTGACCACGCGTCACCTTTTTGGGTTTGCATGGAACAGGCGGAATCCGCGGCCCGCGCTCCTACGCGCTGGACTTCGTTTGGAGCTTGGAGCTTGGAATTTTTTTGGGATTTGGGATTTGGGATTTGGAGTTTGTTCATCACCCCGTCCTCCTCACCCACCGCCGCCAGAAGGGAACGCGCAGCTCCGAGCGGTCGAGCGCGCATTCGCGGAACTGCGCGCGGAGATTGCGCAGCGAAGTCAGCGCGAGGAGCAGGCTGTTGAGGCCGCCGATGACGAACCACACGCCGAGGAAAAACATGCCGTCCCAGTGGCTCGGCAGTTTGATGCGGAACACTTCGTCGAGAATCGCCACCACTGCGCCGAACATGCCGAAGAGCGCCCACGGAATGAGGCACACGCGCACGATGGCGATCAGCCCGGCCTGTGTGGGCTTGCGGTTCTTGAGGCTCATCCACATGGCAAGCAGCGCGAGCGCGGCGAGGTCGAGGACGAACATCCCGAGTCCGGCCAGCCACATGGCGATCCATTCCTGGCGGTCGTTCGCGCTGTAAGAATGTTTGAGACCGAGCGCGAGGAAGAGAATGTCCATCACGCAGACGAGCGCAATGGCGGCGCCGAACTGGCGGAGCAGCGCGAGCCATTGGCCGCGCAGAATGTCGCGCACACTGAGCGGCGTGCAGAGCAGCAGTTCCAGCGCGCCGCTGCGGCGGTCGAGGCCGAGACGGCGCGAGGCTTCCATGGCGATCCAGCATTTGAAGAACGAGTGCAGCGCGAGCGCGGTCATCAGGTAGGTGCCGGGGTCGAGCCAGTCGCGCTTGGCGCGGGCGAGTCCCACGACCCAGAGCACTGCGCCCGCGCCGAGCCAGAGCCAGACGAGCGCGACTTTGAAACGCTCGCGCGAGGCCAGCCAGTAGAAGGGATTGATCTCCAGCAGGCGGCGGCGGAACAGCGCGCGTGCGTCGGACGGGCCGGCGGTGAGCAACTGCCATTGCTCGCGGCGGCGCAGAGTTTTGGCGGACGCGGATTTGTCCTGCCAGACGCGTGGGAGGATGAAGGTGGTGAGCAGCAACGCGAGCCAGCCGATGGCGTTGGTGGTGCCGAGCGTGGCGTAGAACCAATCAAACTTCTCTGTCCGCATCATCTGGGCGTGTGTTTCGTCGAAGGCGAAAAAGCAGGGGACGCCGGGCGAGAGCATCAGCAGCGGGAACGGATGATTGTGGAACAGATCGTAGAGCGGATGGCCGTTGGGAATCTGGCTCGCCCCCCACGCCACGCACGCTGGCCAGCCTGCCGTCAGCATGGCCACGATGAGCAGCGACAGCCCGATGGATTTGCGTTCGTCCTTGCACAGCGCGGAACAGAGCAGGCCCAGCGCGAGCGAGATGAACAAGTTGTTCAAGCAGACCAGCACCACGCGCCAGAATTCCGCGAGCGTCACACCACCGAGCAGCAGCGGAATCGCCATGACGGGGAAAATCGCCAGCAAGCCATACACCGCCGTGACGGATGAGGCGGCGAGTTTGCCGAGCACGATGTCGTAGCTTTTCAGGTCGGTGAGGAAGAGCAGGCCGAGCGTGCCTTCGCGCTTCTCCTCGCTCACGCAATCCGCCGTCCACAGCGCGCCCGCGATGAGCGCGTACACGTAGGCCACGACGGAGAAGGTGACGAAGAGCGCGAGACCCGTCTCGCGCGGCGACTGGCGCATGACGATGGCCCACGCGAACGACCCGACGACCACCGCGAGCAGCGCGAAGGTGAAGCGCGTCCAGTAAGTCGCGGCGCGGCGCGAGGCCACGCGCAGTTCCCGGGCGACGATGGGGAGCAGGGTCATGGGGGGAAACTCCAAACTCCAACAGGCGCATTTGGTCTGACTCCCTCTCCTCCCTCCGAGGGAGGAGAGGGCTGGGGAGAGGAGGGCCGTTCGAGTTGTGAAGCGGCCATACAGATCATTGTGCTAAAGCATTATTGCCTTGGATCGATGGCTTGATGGAAGTCGGTGAAAAGTATTTCAAAGCAAGA
>JANNGC010000163.1:0-4938 GCA_031380445.1 Pedosphaera sp. | reverse complement strand
CCCACATCTGCGGCGACCCCGGCCTCCAATACGACGGCGCCATCCAGAAGTGGCACACCTGCAAAGGCACCGAGCCGATTCACAGCACCAACCCGTGCAGCGAATACGTCTTCCTCAACAACACCGCGTGCAACCTCGCCTCCTTGAACCTCATGAAGTTCAAGAAGGACACCGGCGAATTCGACGTCGAGCGCTACAAGGCCGCCGCCCGCATCTACATCACCGCGCAGGAAATTCTCGTGGACAACGCGTGCTAACCCACGGCAGTCATCGCGGAAAATTCTCACATCTTCCGCACGCTCGGCCTCGGCTTCGCTAACCTCGGCTCGCTCTGCATGAGCTACGGTCTGCCGTACGATTCCGACGAAGGCCGCGCCCTCGCCGGTGCGCTCACCGCCATCATGACGGGCGAGGCGTATGAAACTTCCGCCGAAATTGCCGCGCAGATGGGCGCCTTCAAAGGCTACCGCGACGCGCGCTGCTCGGGCGTGGACAAGCCGCTCAAGAAGGACAACGTCGAATCCATGCTCGACGTCATCCGCCTTCACCGCGACGCCGTCGAACAGATTCAGCCCAGCGCCGACTTCAACTACTTGAAGGAAGAAGCCCGCCGCGTCTGGACCTCCGCGCTCGCCAAGGGCGAGAAGCACGGCTACCGCAACGCGCAAGTTACCGTGCTCGCGCCCACCGGCACCATCGCCTTCCTCATGGACTGCGACACCACGGGCATCGAGCCGGACATCGCGCTCGTGAAATACAAACTGCTCGCCGGCGGCGGCATGTTGAAGCTCGTCAATCGCGGCGTGCCGCAGGCGCTCCAACGCCTCCGTTACTCCGAGGCGCAAATCGCCAAGATCATCGCGCACATCGAGAAGCACGACACCATTGAAGACGTCACCGAGGAAGGGAAGACCATCGCGTCCGGCCTCAAGGCCGAACACCTCCCCGTCTTCGACTGCGCGTTCAAGGCGCACAAAGGCACGCGCTCCATCAGCTACACCGCGCATCTGAAAATGATGGGCGCCTCCCAGCCCTTCATCTCCGGCGCGATTAGCAAGACCGTCAACATGCCGAACGACGCCACCGCGGCCGAGATTCGCAACGCCTACGTGGACGCCTGGAAGATGGGCCTCAAGTGCGTCGCCATTTATCGCGACGGCTCGAAGCGTTCCCAGCCGCTCAACACCAAGAAGACCAACGAAGGCGGCGACAAGACCGCGACGCCCGCCACGGCGCAATCCGAGGCCCAGGCCACCGCCCGCGTCAGCGAGTTGGAGACGGAAATCGAAGAACTCGAATCCCTCGTCACCGGACTCCGCAAGGAATCCGGCAAGCCCCTGCGCCGCCGCCTCACCGACACCCGCATGGCCGTGAACCACAAGTTCGACATCGCGGGCCACGAAGGCTACCTCACCGTCGGCCTCTTCGAGGACGGCCGCCCCGGCGAGCTGTTCGTCACCATGGCCAAGGAAGGCTCCACCATTGGCGGTCTCATGGACACCATTGGCGCGCTGACCAGCATGGCGTTGCAATACGGCGTGCCGCTCGAAGGCCTCGTGAAGAAGTTCGCGCACCAGCGCTTCGAGCCGAGCGGCTTCACCAAGAACCCGGACATCCGGCAGGCGTCGTCCATCATTGACTACGTGTTCCGCTGGATGGGCTGCCAGTTCGTGGAAGGCTACAAGGAAAGCACCGCGCCCAAGCGCCCGCAGGCCGACCTGCCGATGCCGGGCCTGACCGACGTGGAGAAGGCCGTGGCGAACCGCAACTCGCAGGAGCTGCCGCCCACGCACGACACGGATGTGACGCTCAAGACCGTGACCAAGATCACGCGCTCCACGATGCTCACGGCCAGCTTCGTGAACCAGACCGACGCCCCGGCCTGCCCCGGCTGCGGCAGCATGACCGTGCGCAACGGCGCCTGCTACAAGTGCCTGAACTGCGGGGAATCACTCGGATGCTCGTAATGATTTAGTGCGTAGGCCAAAGGGTGGAGAACCGAAGCCGGAGGCGCGCGCAAGCGACCTCCGGCTTTTTTATTGTGAAGAAATTCAAGTTAAGTTCACGGGTAATGGGCCTCGCGATGCAATGCTGACCAAACCATGAGATTTGCAAGAGGCATCGTCCAAATCACTCATTCCAAAAAAGAAGGCGGCTCATTCTGGAAAAGCTTCTTTGGTGCAATAATTGGCGTGTCGATATCAGCCGGTGTGACCTTTTACGGAATCCACAAATTGGATAACCGAGAAAGAATCACCGGACGGATCGAGGCAAAGCCAACGATTGTTTCTCATTTACAGTCCAATCCAGCAAACAGTTTGGCACCCGTCCTCCACGTAGTGAACGAAGGCCCGGTCGCCGCCGTTTCGCTAGTTATCGCGGTTGAAATGGGGATCGCTTTTGAGGGGGCGGGGGTATCGTCGAATAAAATTGGCGTCGTGCAGGGAACTTCTCGCGCATTCAACCGACCTTGGCTGCTTCTTACAAATAGCCTTCCAGGTGGCGGGGCCATCGAAATTCCCTTGGGAGGGGCTACAACTGACAAGGCAAATGAACTGTTTTTTTATCGCGTTGAAGTTCGATGTTGGCCCGAGTTCAATTTTGAACATCCTCAAACGAATGTTTTTTATTTTGGGAAATACGAAAATTACTACTACGACGAAGCTCAAATAGTGCTCAGAACTCCTCTTTTTAAGACCATATTTCAGAGGTTTGAACAGGCGAGGGACAGTTTCACGCGTTTTCCGGCAACTCAAGTGACCAATGAACTTCCAATCCCTCTCCCCTCTGATTTCAGGTTAGCTCCATAGTTCGCACTCGACGCTTTGGTAGAGCACGCTGTCCTACCGCGCCGCGCCTCGGCGACGCGTTCACGAACTTTACACGCCACACCCCGCCGCGCCGGGCCAATGGACTTGAGAAAAACGACGGTTCGGCCCCCATCTCCACCCCGAACCGGCTGCGCCATGAGCATCAAACACTTTTTCCTGTTGTCGCTGTGCTGCGCCTTCCTGCCCGGCTGCGCCACGCGCGAAACCGCATCGGAGCGCCTGGTCGTCGAGCCACGCGGCACCCAGGAGCGCGTGACCACCCAGAAGAAATCCTTCGAGTGGCCGGAGTGGGCGCCCACCGTGGGCCGTTAATCCGTTCGACCCTTTTCCCAATCCTGAAAGGATTGAGATAAATCAGCCCAGGGTTGCGCCGCCGGGGCGCTACCCTGGGTTCACGGCCCAAAACATTTCCCCAACCCTGTAAGGGTTGCATCAAGCCCACGCCCTCGCGCCCGCGATTCAACCCTTGCAGGGTTGTTCCGTCATCGCATCGCCGACCCAGCGTAGCGTCTCGGCGACGCAACGCTGGGCTGGATTATCCGAATCCTTTCAGGATTCGCGGACGGCGCGCGGCGGACACTCATCCTGGCTGTCCACCGTTCGGGCGGGCGGCGGTGGACATTTTGTTTCGGCATTTCTGCCGTCGCGACCTCGGCGCGCGCCCTCCAACCTGAAAGGATGTAAATAAATCAGCCCAGGGTTGCGCCGCCGGGGCGCTACCCTGGGTTCACGGCCCAAAACATTTCCCCAACCCTGTAAGGGTTGCATCAAACCCGTGTCCCCCGCGCCCGCGATTCAACCCTTGCAGGGTTGTTCCGTCATCGCATCGCCGACCCAGCGTAGCGTCTCGGCGACGCAACGCTGGGCTGGAGTATCCGAATCCTTTCAGGATTCGCGGACGGCGCGGCGCGCGTTCCGGCGAAATTCCCCACTCTCCACACATGCCAAAACACGCGCGCGGAATTTCAATCCCACACGTACGCCTCGTCGAACGTGACCTCGTATCGCTGCAACAACTTCCGAAACTCATCTTGAAACGTGGTCTTCGCGTGATGCTCCTCCTGCCCGGCGATGTATTTACGTGTGTCGTCCACTTGTGATTGGCCAACGGAGAAAATGCCGTAGCCATTTTGCCATGCGAAGTCTGCGTGCTCGGGCGAGCGCGCCTTGATCCACACGGAGGAACCGCGTTTCAGTTCCTTCACCATGTCGGACGGCGCGCAGGTGCGGGCCAAGGTGCAGAGCACATGCACATGATCTTCCACCCCACCCACGATGACGGAGGGACAATTCAATTCGCCGAGAATGCCGCCGAGGTAACGGTGCATCTCCTCGCGCAACGCACGGTCGCGGAGGAAGGGGCGGCGATCCTTGGTGGAGAACACGACATGGAGCAGAATTTTGGAGAGTGACTGGGCCATGCCGTGAGGGTGAAGACGGCGAGGCTTTGATTCAACTCTTTCAGAGTTGATGATTCATCACACTGCGACACAGCGTAGCGTCTCGGCGACGCAACGCTGGGCTGGATTATCCGAATCCTTTCAGGATTCCCAAAACCCATCGACGGTCTCGGCGCGCTGATGACCGCGTGGCCCAACTCCGCCAGACCGCGCCAATGGACTTGAGAAAAACGACGGTTCGGCCCCCATCTCCGCCCCGAACCGGCTGCACCATGAGCCTCACACACTTTTTCCTGTTGTCGCTGTGCTGCGCCGGCCGGCCCGGCTGCGCCACGCGCGAAACCGCATCGGACCGCCTGGTCGTCGAGCCACGCGGCACCCAGGAGCGCGTGACCACCCAGAAGAAATCCTTCGAGTGGCCGGAGTGGGCGCCCACCGTGAGCCGTTAATCGCCCGCCGGGGAATTTTGGACTGCGCCGGCAGAGCGATTGCGGCGACGGCGCTTTCGAGCGCACGGCACCTCTCCACCATTCCGCACGGCTCGCGCGTGCGAAAGCGGTGTCGCCGCTTCGCTCTGCCACCGCAGTCCATATTTCCCCGGCACGCTTTCGTCCTCGGAGCGCGGCTGGGTCGGAGACCAGCCGCAGCCGCCTCACCACTCCACACGCCCCGTTTCGCCCGCACGCTGCGGCTGGTCCTACGGACAC
>JANNGC010000041.1:0-2569 GCA_031380445.1 Pedosphaera sp. | reverse complement strand
CAGCGTGCTGCCGGTTTGCAACCGGCAGAGCGTGGTGCCGCCGAAGCGGGTGGATAATCGGGATGATCGCCGAACCCGACCACGCCTCACCTGCCAGTTACAAACTGGCAGCACGCTGCTTCGCATGACCACGCCTGCTTTCACCGAAGGCTTCGAGTTCGCCTGGCCGTGGGCGCTGCTGGCGCTGCTCCTGATTCCGTGGCTGGCGTGGCGGTTGGGCCAGGTCGGCCCGTTGCCCTCCATCACGCTGCCTTCGCTGCAAGCGCTGCGCGCGCTCGGCACCACGCCGCGACGCCATGCCGGGCGCTGGCGTTGGGCGATGCTGCTGCTCGCGCTCACCTTGCTCATCGTGGCCTTGGCGCGGCCGCGCGTGCCGCGTGGTGACTTGCCCGACCCCACCAAGGGCATCGACATCATGCTCACGCTCGACTTCAGCCGCTCGATGGCCGAGCAGGATTTTCATCTCGCGGGCAAACGCATCTCGCGCCGCGAGGCGCTGCTGCATGTGGTGGAAGATTTCGTGAGCAAGCGCCCGCATGACCGCATCGGCATCGTGTGCTTCGCGCGCAGTCCTTTTCTCGTCAGCCCGCTCACGCTGGATCACGAATGGGCGATAAACTCGTTGAAGGAAACCGATTACGCCACCGGCACGGCCATCGGCGAAGGACTCGCGGCCAGCCTCCAATTCCTCAAGCAGAACAGCGAGCGCAGCAAGGTCATCATCCTCGTGACGGATGGTCAGAACATGATCGGTCGCCCGCCGCTCATGATCGCGCCGTTCGTCCTGCAAGCGCAGGTGCGGCTCTACTCGGTCATCATCGGCCCGGAGATCGTGACGCCGAGCGCGGCGGCGAATCATGAACTGCACAAGGCGGCGCGCATGACCGGCGGGCAATTTTTCCAAGCGCGTGACACCGAGGGCTTGAAGAAGGTCTATGGCCTGATTGATGAACTGGAGAAGAAGGCGCTGCTGCAAAAGCGTTTCGTGACCTGGCACGAATGGTTTCCGTGGCTGGCGGGCGCGGGGCTGCTGGTGTTCCTCGCGGGCATTTTGTCGAACGAATTATTGAGGAGGCGCATACCGTGAGGCTTCATTTTAAAAAAATCCACACGCAAAACTTTGTTGCATATGCAACAAAGTTTTGCAGGTCGTCGGGCGGCTGGTTTTCCAGAAGTTTCAAGGCATGAAATTTGCGCTGCAACAATTTCTCTACGCGCTGCCGGTGGTCTGGCTGTTGCTGGCGTTGCTGCTTCGGCAGGTGCGGAGGCAGCGGCGCGTGCTGCTGGAGAAATTTGTTGGCGCGAGCAACCCGGCTTGGGCGGACACGGGGGTGATTCACAGACGTCGGGTGTGGGATCGTGTGCTCCTGTTCGTGGCCGTCACCGCGCTGTTTGTCACGCTGGCGCGGCCGCTGTATTTCCAGTTCGACGAGCGCAGTGAGTCGCAAGGCGCGTCGTATCTCATTGCGCTCGACGCGTCGCGTTCGATGCTGGCGTCGGACTTGAAACCCACGCGCTACACCGCCGTGACCAACGCGCTCGATCAGTTCTTCGCCGACACGCGCGCGGATCGCATCGGGCTGATCACGTTCGCGGGCATCGGGTACTTGAATGCGCCGCTGACCTACGACACGCGGGCGCTGCGGACGATTCTCAGCTACATCAATCCCACGGCGTTGAGTGATCCAGGCAGTTCGCTGGCGTCGGCGATGGATCGGGCGGCGCGGTTTTTCACGAGCAACGCACTGCCGCAGCGCACGCTCATTCTCATGTCGGACGGCGAAGAACTGGACGGCGGCAAGGCGCTGGAACTGGCGCGCAAGCTGAAGCGCGATCACCAGATCACGATTCACACCATCGGCGTGGGCACGGCGACGGGGGCGCGCATTCCCGCGTATCGCGCGGCGGTGGCTCCGCCGCAGAATCAGCCGATGATTTTCCAGAACGGCGTTTTCATTCCACCCACCGCGCCGCCTGTGGCACCACCGCCAGCCGGGACGGACATCACGACGCGGCTCGACGAGAACAACCTCCGCCGCGTGGCCAATGCCGGGGGCGGTCGCTACTATCGCCTCGGGCAGAACGGCGAGGGGCTGCGGCAGTTGCGCGAGGAAGTGCTGCGTCCGTTGGCCGAGAAGACGGCGCGGGGCGACTTGCGGAATTATCGCGAAGGATTCTTTGTCCCGCTGACGATTGCGATTCTGGCGCTGATGATTAAGCTCTGGCTCGGCGCGGAGCGCTTTGCGCGCCGACGCGTGCTGCCCAGCATTCTGGGAACGCAGATATGAACCACGGAAAACACGGAAAACACGGAATGGGACGGAGCGCCGATTACCAAATCGGCGCGGCGGCTTGCGTTCGATCAACGCGCCGATTTGGAAATCGGCTTTCCGGGCTGCGAGCCGTTCTTTGCTTTCAGTTTTCCCCTTCCGTGTCTTCCGTGTTTTCCGTGGTTATTTTTCTGACCGCCTCCGCCTTCGCCGGTGTGGATGTGCCATTGCTTCAGCAAAAACTTTCGCAAGGCCAGGCGGCGGAAGTGCGCGCGGAACTGGATCGCGAACTGGCGAAG
>JANNGC010000029.1:0-13201 GCA_031380445.1 Pedosphaera sp. | reverse complement strand
CCTCGTTACCTCGGCTGCTACGAAACGCATCCGTCATCGCCAGGCCGCTCAAGCCCGTGCCGCCCATCTGAAAATGCGGCGCGGTGCTTGGGAACTCCGGCGCGTAGCTCTTCCATTGCGCGCCGGAGCAGCCGGGGTAGTTCGCATACTCGTGGAACGGCATCGCGGGATACCCAAAGTCATTCGCCTCCTGAATCCACGTCTCGCCCTCCATCGTCATGTGCAAGCCCCAGATGTTGCACGGGCCTTGGCTGGTAATCTCGAAGGCTTTTCCGTCAGGGCGAAACTTCGCCATGCGCGTCTGATCGAACTGCACCTCGGTGCCGGACTGGTCGCGCACCTTGCCGTAATTGAACGCACCCTGCGCCATCCACAACCAGCCGCCCGGCGCGCGCGTGAACTGGTGCGGAAAGAGATGCGAATCCTGCACGCCGAAGCCGCTGAGAATCACGTCGCGCTTGTCCGCCTTGCCGTCGCCGTCCGTGTCGCTGAGGAAAACGATCTCCGTGCCGTGCTGCACATAGACGCCGTTCTTGTATGGAAGAATGCCGAGTGGAATCGCCAGTCCTTCGGCGAACACACGCGGCTTGCTGGCATACCGTAGTGGGGCAGCCGTCCCGGCTGCCGTGCGTCCTTTGGCCGTCCCGGCTGAAGTTTCGACAGGCGGGACGCCCGTCGGACTAGTGGCAGGCGAGACGCCTGCCCCACTACCACTACGAATCACGTCATACACCAGCACCTTGTCCTTCGCCTTGCTCGCGTAGAGTTCCTTGGCGACGGCGGGGCTTTCATTCGCGTCCACGGGATATTCCAGCGCCGTCATCGTCCAGAGGTTGCCGTGCTGGTCCCAATCCACGGTGATGAATTTCCCGAAGCCCGCTTCGAGGTCTTCGCTCGCGACGAGTTCAATCACGAAGCCCGGCGCAACGGTGAAACGCGCGCGTTCTTCTTCCGGTGAAACGGGTTCCGCCTTCGCGCCCTTCTTTGGTTCCGGTGCGCCGCGGAAAACTTTGCCCGGCGGCGTGGGCGGAAGCTCTTCGATGGAAATGTCCTTCACCTGCACGAGCGCCTTGCCGCCGCCGTGAACTTGGATACCCATCTTGCCCCAATCGACGATGCTCGCGTCCGCCTCGGTGTAATCCGTGCCCATCACGCCGTTGATCCAAGTCGTCACGCGCGGGCCGTCGGCGCGGATGACGTAGTCGTTCCAGTCGTTCAACTTGATGACCGGACGCAGCGCCTTCATGTCCGAGGCGGACATCACCTTGTTGCGCCGCGACTCGTCGTAGATCGCGCCATACCAGGTCGGCTCGCCGAAGTCGCACTGGTAGCCGGCCATCTCGGAATTGTTCGGCACCCGCTGCGAGCGAATCTGGAAGCCCGAATTGATGAAGCCATTCGTGCCCGTGAGCTTGATCTTCAGGCGCACGACGAAGTTCGTGTAGTCGCGCGTGGTGGCGAGAAAGTCATTCGCGCGCACCGTCTCCGCGAGCGAACCGCCGGTCAGGCAGCCATCCTGCACGCGCCAGAGTTTCGCGTTGCCCTCCCAGTTCGCGAGCGTCGTGCCATCAAACAACGGCACTACTTTCGCGACGGGCGCAGGCGGCGCTTCCGCCGCGAGCAACGTGAGCGAGACAAAGCAAAGTCCGGCGAGCGCGAGCAATTTTTTCATACGAGTGAGTTCGGACGATTGGACTCCCGCCGCTGTTCAGCGTCAATGCCCGCGCTGATGCGTTCCACCGACTGCTTGCCGCGCGCGCCGTCTTCGCTACGCTGCCGCCGTGCCGAAACAGACTTGGATTATTGCCAGCGCGCTCTCCCTGATGGTGTTGGTCGGGGTGATCTTTCTTTCCGTCCGCAACCAGAGTTTGAAGAACGCGCGGCTCGAACGAGAACTCGCCGAGACGCGCGTCGCACTGGAAAAACAATCCGGCGAACTCGGCTCCTTGAGCAACAAGCTCGATGACGCCGAGAGCGCGATGGCGAAACTTGCCGAGGAAAACAAGAGCGTCACCAAAACGCAGGCCAGCCTCGAAGACGAGATGCGCAAGGCGCTCGAATCGAAGGAAGTCACCATCTCGGAACTGCGCGGCAAGCTGACGGTAAACATTCTCGACCGCATCCTGTTCGACTCCGGCGAGGCGGAGTTGAAGCTGGAAGGCCAGCGCATCCTCGAAAAAATCGCCGGCGTGCTCGCGCTGCACACCAACCGCCAGGTCCACATCATCGGCCACACCGATGACGTGCCGATTCACCGGAAGTTCGCCAGCAACTGGGAACTCTCGACCGCACGCGCCACGGCGGCAGTGCGTTTCCTGCAAGAACGGGCCAGTGTTGATCCAAGAAGGCTCGGTGCGCTCGGCTACGGGCAGTTTCATCCCATTGCGCCGAACACGACGGCGGAAGGGCGGGCGAAGAACCGGAGGATTGAGGTGGTGATTTTGCCGTTGGAATTCTCAACGCCTGACTCAAAGGCCGTGCCGCCTCCGGTGCTGGAATAAAAACGGACGCGCTGAATCGTTCTACAACGCGCAGGCTTTGCGCAGCGCAGCCTTGGCCGCTTGCAAATCAGACGCAGGCAACACGCCCAGCCGCCTTTCAAACCGCACCGACGGCAATGAGCCAATGCCTTGCACATTGGCAACGGACTCGGGATCGAGATGACGCAGGTGACCGAGCGGCACTTCCAGTTCGCTGCCCCGGTTCTGTCTGGTGATGGGAATGTGGATGATGAGCGAACGGGGCGCGTCGAGGTTGTCGGCGATGATCACAATGGCCGGACGGGTCTTGGCCACCATGCCCATGTCCACCAGCCAGACTTCGCCGTGGCGCGGGATCATTTGGCGTCGAGGATGTTCAGGACTTCCTGTTCGACTTCGCGACCGGGGAGAACGTCAGCCCACGCCTCCTCCTCGCGCTGGCGGGTGAGAAATTTCAAGTAGTGCAGAACTTCGCGCAGCACCGGCTCGGGCTGATTCTTGATTTCTTCAACCAAAATTTCCTGCGTGCTCATGGTGGGCAGAGTGTGCGCGCTCGGAGCGTTGAAGTCAAAAGTGGAGTCATGCTCACACCTTCAGCAACCGTTTCAAGAACCGGCCGTGTGGCTTTCCGCGCACGCCGCGACCTGCTCCGGCGGTGCCTGCTCCGATTTGCCGCCGTCCAGTTCGGCTGAAATTATTGTCGAAAATCGTGTTGCATTCCGGCGGGATGGGAGCATGGTTTTCCCGGGTTTAACATCGGCGGTCGCCCGCTCACTCATACGGCCATGCAAAAAACCAAACGAACCTCTTTCGAGATCCGCACGGGAATTTCCATTTTCCAAGGGCCGTCCTGGCTGGCACCGATCACCTCGCCGGGCGGTCTGAAGCGACGGGAGGCTTATGCATAAGCGCCGCCTGCCAGCCGCTGCCGACCAGCCCGGTCTCTCGCCGGGCCGGCCTTCGTTTTTTAATTCTTCCGCACTTTCCGCCCCATCACTCCCCACCACTTTTGGATCCGGCTTATGGCTACGATAACCACCAAAGCCGCCCTGCTGAATCCGAACGGGAAGCTCATGCCGATGCTGGAGGAGCAGGCGGCGCACCGGAGAAATCGCTACTCCTTCATCATGGTGGCCGCGCTGATTTTCACGGCGCTGGTGACGGCGCTGGCGTTTGTGCTGGTTCGCACCCAGGAGAATGCGGCTTACAAAGCGCAGTTCCTCCTCGAGAGCGCGGATCGCATCGGGCTGATCCAACAGGAACTGCAAAGGAACTTGGACGCGATGCAGGCGCTGGTCGCCTTCTATGCCGCCAGGAAGGAGGTGGCACGCGAGGAGTTCGAGCAGTTCATGGTGGCTCCCTTCGGGCGGCATCCGTGGGTGCAGTCGTTGCAATGGGCACCGCTGGTGGCGGGGAAGGATCGCGTCCGCTTCGAAAGGGACGCCCGCGACCGGCGCACGCCCAACTTTCAAATCACGGAGCTGAATGCCCACGGGGAAATGGTCCGGGCGGCGGAGCGGGCGGAGTATTGCCCGGTCACGTACCTCGTTCCGTTCGAGTCGAACCAGCGCGCGCATGGCTTCGACCTGATGTCCGAACCGACGCGGCGGCTCGCCTTGGCGTCCGCCCGGACGTCCGGTGTGGTGCGGGCCAGCGGACGGGTGATGCTCGTGCAAGGAGAGGAAGGCTTCCTCTTCTTGGCTCCGGTTCACCGGCTCAACTCCACTTCGTCTTCCAAGGAACTGCGCCCGGCCACGTTGGCGGGATTTTGCGTCGGCGTGTTTCGTATTCGGACCATTGTCGAACACGCGCTCAAATCCGAGCGCCGCCACGGAGTGAACCTCGCCGTATTCGATGCGACCCAACCGGGCAGCCCGAGCCTGCTCTATTTTCGCTCTGCCGCGCATCCGCCCGAAGTTCCGCCGAGCGAGGTGCCCGCGACGGCGCACGGCTTGGAGCATCGCGCGCCACTGGACGTGGCCGGGCGTTCCTGGCTGATCGTCAGCACGCCCTCGGCGGCTTATCGCGCGGGGTTTTCGCACTGGCAGAGCTGGAGCACGCTGGGCGGAGGCGTCTTGTTGATGTCATTTCTCTCGCTGTCGTTTCTCCAGCATCGTCGCTACTCGGACTCTCTCGAAGGTCGCGTGGCCCGTCGCACGCAGGAACTGGCCCGCGCCTACCGGGATCTCGAAGGTGAAATCAGCGTGCGCGGCCAGGCCGAGACCGCCTTGCGGCAAAACCAGAAACAGTTGCAAGCCATTCTGAACAACACCACGGCCGTGGTCTACGTGAAGGATCTGCAGGGGCGCTACCTCTTCGTCAACCAGCGCTACAAATGGCTCTTCCACCTGTCGGACATGAAGATTCTCGGCCACACCGATCACGACCTCTTTGCCGCCGGCATCGCCGACATGTTGCGGGCCAACGATCTCAAGGCTGTGACCGCCGGCGCTCCGCTGGAAATGGAGGAGGTCGTGCCGCTGAAAAATGATCCGCGCACTTACCTCTCGGTCAAGTTCCCGCTCCACGATGATGCGGGCCAACCGTACGCCGTCTGCGGCATCTCCACCGACATCACCGAACGCAAGCGGATGGAGGAGGCATTGCAGGCCAGTCAGCAGCGCTACGACCTGATCATCACCGGCATCGAGGACGGCATCTGGGACTGGAACCTCGACACGAACGAAGTTTATTTCTCGCCGCATTGGAAGAGCATGCTCGGCTACGCGGAGGAGGAGGTGAAGAACACCCTGTCCGCCTGGCAGGAGTTGCTGCATCCCGATGACGCGGAACGGGCCACGCTCACCGTCCGGGCTTTTCTCGAAGGCACCCGCCCGGTCTTTGAACTGGAGCACCGGCTCCGCCACCGGGACGGCACCTACCGGTGGATCCTGGCCCGCGGGGTCGCGGGGCGGGACGCCAGCGGACGGCCCGTACGCCTGGCCGGTTCCCACGTCGATCTCACCGAACGCAAGCGGGCCGAGGAACAACTGCGGCAGGCCAACAGCGCGCTCGGAGAGCGGCAGCGCGAGCTGACCGTGGCGCTTGCCGATCTTGAACTCACTCATGCCCAACTCCAGTCCACTCAGCTCCAGTTGATCCAGGCGGAAAAATTGGAATCCATCGGCAAGCTCGCCGCCGGCGTGGCCCACGAGGTGAAGAACCCGCTCCAGACCATGCTCATGGGGCTGACCTATCTCACGTCCAGATTCTCCAACGAGGATGAAGATGTGAAGCTCGCCTGCGCCGACATGCGCGACGCCATCAGCCGCGCGGACGCCATTGTCCGCGGGTTGCTTCAGATGTCCGGCAATCCGAATCTCGACATGGCGTTCGAGGACATCAACGCCGTTTTGGAAAAGGCGCTCTCGCTCCTGACCTACTCCCTGAACGCCACGCGCATCACACCCATTCGCCGCCTCGATCCCAGCCTCCCCAGGGTCCGGATGGATCTCGGCAAGATGGAGCAGGTCTTCATCAACCTCCTCACCAACGCCATTCACGCCATGCCCAACGGCGGCAACCTCTACGTGAGCACTTTCTACGAGCCGGACGCCGCGTCCTCGGATGAAAGCGATTCCAACGGCCGCGTCCTCGTGCAAATCCAGGACACCGGTCTGGGCATCGCGCCCGATCATCTGCCCCGGCTGTTCACCCCGTTTTTCACCACCAAACAAAAAGGTCTGGGCACGGGCCTGGGCCTGTCAGTCACCAAGTCCATTGTCGAACTGCATGGCGGTCACATCGAGCTGCTGAATGCCCCCGAGGGCGGCGCCCGCGTCACCGTCACGCTCCACGCAGGAAAGGAAGATGAGTATGAAAAAAGCACGGATACTGTATGTCGATGACGAGGTCGGCGCGGCCAGGTTGCTGAAGCTGAACCTCGAGGCCACCGGCCGTTACGAAGTGAACATCCAGAACTGGCCCGAAGACGCGCTGGCCACGGCCCGCACGTTCCAGCCGGACCTTCTGCTCCTGGATCTCATCATGCCCCGCATGCCCGGCGGCAACGTCGTGAACGCCTTCGAGCAGGACCCCGAGTTGAAGGACGTGCCCATTGTTTTCTTCACCGCCTCCGTCTGGCGCGAACGGATCCAGGAACACGATGGCATCATTTGCAACCATCCCTGCCTGGCCAAACCGGCCCGGCTCGAAGAAATCGCCGCCTTCATTGATGCGAATCTGCCCCCGCAAGTCCGTGCGGAACTGCCCGCGCTGCTCGCGCCGATGGCTCCCACCGGGGGCACCACCACGAACCAGCCGGCTGACCAACCCCGATTATGAGTGCAAAAAATACCTACGAAGTCCCCTTGCTCGAGGACGAACGTCTCGCCGCGCTGCACCGCTACCAGGTGCTTGATACCGCACCCGAGCAGGTGTTCGACGAACTGGTCTTTCTCGCCGGAGCCGTCTGTGCCACGCCCGTCGCCCTGATCACCTTCGTGGATGCCGACCGCCAGTGGTTCAAGGCCCGCCTCGGCCTGAATGCGACGGAGACGCCGCGCGCCATGGCCTTTTGCACTCATGCGATTTTGGCGCACGAGCTGATGATCATCACCGATGCCCACCAGGACGCTCGTTTCCGCGACAACCCGCTCGTGATCGGTCCGCCCCACATCCGCTTTTACGCCGGCGCTCCGCTCCGCTCCCACGAGGAACTGGCCCTGGGCACGCTGTGCGTGATTGATCGCGTGCCCCGCGTGCTGTCGCGGGAACAGCAGCACGCGCTCAAGACCCTGAGCCGGATGGTGGTGGCGCAACTCGAAACGCGTCGGCGGGAACTCGAAGCGAACCAACTCCTGAAACACCGATCCGCCTGCTAATCCGGTGAAGAACGGGTGGCTTCCAGGCCCGTCGCCCATGCGCATCGCGGAGAAAACTAGGGACTGCGGGCCTTCAACAATCGCTTCAAGAACTGTCCCGTGTGGCTCTCCGCGCAGGCCGCAACTTGCTCCGGCGTGCCTTGCGCCACGATGCGCCCGCCGCCGTCGCCACCTTCGGGGCCAAGATCGATCACCCAATCGGCGACTTTGATCACGTCGAGGTTGTGCTCGATGACGATGAGCGTGTTGCCGGGCGCACGCAGTTTGAAGATCACTTCCAGCAACTTGTCCACGTCGGCGAAGTGCAGGCCGGTCGTCGGCTCGTCGAGGATGTAGAGGGTACGGCCGGTTTGCTTGCGGCTCAATTCGGCGGCGAGCTTCAAGCGTTGCGCTTCGCCGCCGGAGAGCGTCGTGGCGCTCTGACCGAGGCCGAGGTAGCCGAGACCAACTTCGGCGAGCGTCAGGCACTGCTCGTAAATCTGCGGCACGGCGCGGAAGAAATTCACGGCTTCGTCCACCGACATCTTCAGCACGTCGGCGATGTTCATGCCCTTGTAAACGATCTCCAGCGTCTCGCGGTTGTAGCGTTTGCCGGCGCAGGCCTCGCACGTCACATAGACCGGTGGCAGGAAGTGCATCTCGATTTTGATCAAGCCGTCGCCCTGGCATTTCTCGCAGCGTCCGCCCTTCACGTTGAAGCTGAACCGGCTCGTGGTGTAACCACGGATGCGCGCCGTCGGCAGCTTGGAGAACAGGTCGCGGATGTGATTGAACATGCCGGTGTAGGTCGCCGGGTTGCTGCGCGGCGTGCGGCCGATGGGCGTCTGGTCGATGACGATGACCTTGTCGAACAAGTCCCTGCCCTCGATGGCGCGGTGTTTACCCGGCGTCTCCTTCGAGCCGTGCATGTGGCGGAAGAGGGCGCGCTGGAGAATGTCCACCACGAGCGTGCTCTTCCCGCTGCCGCTCACGCCGGTCACGCAGGTCAGCGTGCCGACGGGGATACGCGCATCGACATTCTTGAGATTGTTCTCGGTCGCGCCCAGCACTTCGAGCCAGCCGCGCTCCTTGCTCGGCTTCACGCGCTGCTTCGGCACGGCGATGCTCAACTCGCCGTTCAAATACTTCGCCGTCGTCGAGCGCGGTGATTTCAACAACTGCTCCAACGTCCCCGCGCCCACAACCTCCCCGCCGCGCACGCCCGCGCCCGGGCCGAGGTCGAGGATGTAATCCGCGCGGCGAATGGTGTCCTCGTCGTGCTCGACGACGATGACGGTGTTGCCCAACTCGCGCAGCCCTTCGAGCGTGACCAGCAAACGCTCGTTGTCGCGCTGGTGCAGACCAATGCTCGGCTCGTCGAGGATGTAGAGCACGCCCACCAACCCCGCGCCGATCTGCGTCGCGAGCCGGATACGTTGCGCTTCCCCGCCAGAGAGCGTGCCGCTCTCGCGATTCAACGTGAGGTAGCCGAGGCCGACGTTCTTCAAGAAGCCCAGCCGCGCGCGAACTTCCTTAATCACCTCATCCGCAATCTTGTGTTGGAACGCGGTGAGGTGACCGCTGAGTTGGGCGAAGAACTGGTCGGCGCGATCCACCGACATCTCACACACGTCCATGATGGAGACGCCGGGAACGACCGAGTGCGGAGTGCGGAGTGCGGAATGCGGAATGGGGGAAACGTCGTTCGATTCCGCACTCCGCATTCCGCACTCCGCATTCAAAAGCGTCACCGCCAAAATCTCCGCCTTCAGCCGCCTTCCGCCACACGCATCGCACGGCTGGGGATTCATGAAACCCTTCAGCCGGTTGCGCGTGAACTCGCTTTCGCTCTCGGCGTAGAGGCGTTCGAGATTCGGAATCACACCCTCGAAGACGCGCGTCACCTTGCTCATCTTGCCCGCGCGCCAGAAGTTGAAATCAATCTCCGTGTCGCCCGTGCCGCGCATGAGCTTGGCTTTGAAATCCTCGGGCAGGTTCTTGTAAGGCACTTCGAGACTCACGCCCACGTGCGAGGCCACCGCACGGAGCATCGCCTTGTAGTAAGTGATCATCCGTTTGCCCCCGCGCCGCCATGGCAGCACCGCGCCGCCATCCAGCGACTTGTCCGTGTCAGGCACGACCAGCGTCTCGTCGAACACCATTTTTTGTCCCAGCCCGTGGCAGACGGGGCACGCGCCATGTGGCGAGTTGAACGAGAAATGTTTTGGCGACACGCGCTCGAAGCTCTTGCCCGTCGTGGGGCTGAACGCACGGTTGGAGTGCAGAGTCTCAGTCCACTGTTGAGAGTTGAGAGTTGAGGGTTGAGAGCCGGAAGCGGCAGCCGCCTCCGACAACGATCCGACCTTGGACTTTGGACCTTGGACCTTGGACTCCTCCCCCGGCTCCTGATGCAACGTGATCAACGACCCCTCCCCCCACTTCAACGCCGTCTCCACCGAATCACTCAGCCGCGTGCGAATCTTGTCATCAATTACCAACCTATCCACCACCACATCAATGCTGTGCTTCTCCTTCGGCTCCAGCTTCACGCGCGTGTTCGCGGACAGCTCCACCAGTTCGCCATCGATGCGCGCGCGCACGAAGCCCTCGCGGCCCAGCCGCTCGATCACATCGCGGAACTCGCCCTTCTGCGCGCGCACCACCGGGGCCAGCACCATCACGCGCGACTTGGGCGGCAGCGCGAGAATCTTGTCCACGATGTCCGTCGTGGTCTGCGCGGAGATGGGCACGCCGGTGTCCGGGCAATGCGGCTGGCCGACGTTGGCGAAGAGCAGGCGCAGGTAATCGTAAATCTCCGTGGTGGTGGCGATGATGGAGCGCGGGTTCGAGCCGGAGCTGCGCTGCTCGATGGCGATGGACGGCGACAGCCCCTCGATGAAATCCACGTCCGGCTTCTGGAGCTGGTCGAGGAACTGCCGCGCGTACGCCGAGAGCGACTCCACGTATTTGCGCTGCCCCTCGGCGTAGAGCGTGTCAAAGGCCAGCGACGACTTGCCCGACCCGCTCAAGCCGGTGATGACCACCAGCTTGTCGCGCGGGATCTCCACGGAGATGTTCTTGAGGTTGTGCTCCCTCGCGCCGCCCACCTTGATGAAATCTTTCGCCATGACCGCTGAATTCTGTGTTCAGAGAATTCCGCGAGCGTAAGGGCGCAAGGCGCGGATGCAAAGCGTGCGGTGGATGGAACAGAAATTATTTAACCGCTAATGGACGCTAATTTTCGCTAGTTTGGGAAAGGCCGGAGACCGTGAAAGAAGGCTGTTCTATTCCCCTGACAAACATTCCCCTGACTTCATTCGGCCGGACGGGAAGGAAGTCAGGGGAATGTTTGTCAGGGGAATAAAAATCACTTCGCTGAACCGAAAATTTGGGTGCCTCTGACTTGTTCCTTCATCAGCGTTTATTAGCGTCCATTAGCGGTTAAAAATCCCTCCGTCGCGGTTGTTGCTCCCAGAATTCCCGCCTTGTAGAGTCCCGCCATGAGCACGGCCACCGAACACAGCTTTGCCGAAGTCTGGGAACGAACCATTCAACCCGGTCAGGCCAGCCTGACGCCGGACGCCGCGCGCTACTTCCTGCAACTTCACTTCGATGCCGCCGATCTCGCCCGCATGAATGAACTCGCCGCCACGGCGCGCGCCGGTTCGTTGAGCAAGGAGCAGGAGTCCGAGCTGGACAGCTACATGCAGCTCGGCTGGTTCCTCGACCTGATGAAGTCCAAGGCCCGCCTCTCGCTCGACCGCGCGGCGGCTTGAGATGAACGCGGCGCTTCAGGAACTCGTCCGCTCACGCGCCCGGTTTCGTTGCGAGTATTGTCTGCTGCCCGAGGCGCTCGTCAGCACGCCGTTCCAGTTCGACCACATCATCGCGCAATTTCACGACGGGCCGACCGTGGCGGAGAATCTCGCCTACGCCTGCTTCCACTGTAACAACTTCAAAGGCCCGAACGTGGCGGGCGTCGATCCGGCGACGGGCGAAATCGTCCGCCTGTTTCATCCGCGCCGCGACATGCGCGCGGAACATTTCATCTGGCAGGCGGAACGCATCGAAGGGCGGACACCCGTGGGGCGCGCGACGGTTCGCTCGTTGCGATTGAATCATCCGCTCCGCCTCGTCATCCGCCGCTCATTGCGGAACGAAGGTGTGAGCTTCCAGTAGGAGCAACAAGGAATCCGTTGGTGGTAGGGCGTCGTCGCTCCGCGCGCGCCGGGGTGAGGCGGGATGGAGTGCGAGGGTGTTTGCGTCTCGCGATGACTGGACTGGTGGATTTTCGCGCCACCCTCTCCGCTGCGACGGCGCGCGCGGAGCGACGCACGCTTGGCAGTACAGGTTCAGGGCAGGGTCAGGATGCGGTAGAAGCGCTGGGGCTGGCCGGGGGCGAGGGCGTCCTGGATGCAGTTGTTGGTGCCTGTGCCGGGCAGGGGGCCGGCCAGGGTCAGCCAGGTGTTGGTCGTCAACGCCGACTGGTATTCGACGGTGTATTGCTTGTTGGTCTCGGAAGTCCAGCAGACCTCGACTTGGGACAAGCGGATGGAGACATGCGGGATGGCCTGAACCTTAAAATTCCCGCCGAAAATACCATAGCCGTAGGTGTTGTTATTGTCGGAAGGAAAATTCAATCCGGGTCCACCCATCTGCTGCGAGTTAAGCCACTGAATGCCGAGAGCGTTCGTGAACCCGCCCACAAAGACTGCTACCAAATCATTGGTGCTGTCTGGGCCGCTGAAGTCAGAAGCCCCGATGATGTACTCAGTGTTTTTGATTAACCTCACGGGCGTGATGGTGACGTAACGGAAGTGTCCCTCAAGATACGCATTCGTGCCTGAAGGAACCGTGGCCGTCACGAGCGGTGCCCCTCCGCCGACCGGCCAGATCGCCACGGTGTGTGGCAATCCGAGTCCATTCCCGTCCTTGTCGTAAGCCCCCAGCGCGGCTGCTTCAATGTCTGAAGCAGCGGTGACTTTGAATCGGTATCCCAGTGTATAAACATTCTGATCAGTCGTGTAGGTTGTTTGTCCCCCGCTCCACTCCACCGCCGGCTGTGCCACCGCCAGCGTGGCGAACAATGTTCCGGCGAGGGTGAGAAGAATCAGTTTGGATTTCATCAAGGCTTTCATGGTTGGGGCGTTGGTTTTGTTCGGTGCTGTTTTGCGTCGCGCTGGTGTTCATCCGCACCATGTCGCTGAGTTTGGCTGAGTGATTCAGCGCATTGAAGCGGCACTATAGTCCCTGTCAATCCCGCATTTTCGGCTGCCACGATGCGACAATGCTGAAAACGAATTTGGCTGACGCATTCGGCGTTGTCCTTCGTCAGCACAGGAAAGCCCGGAGCATCACCCAAGAGATGCTGAGTGAGCGGGCGGACGTGGACGTGAAGATGGTCGGCATGGTGGAGCGCGGCGTCCGCAATCCCAGCGTCAATCTCGCCGACTCCCTGGCGCACGGCATCGGAGTTCCCCTCTGGCAGTTGATGAAAGAGGCGGAAGCCTTGAGGAAAAAGCACGGGCGGAAGTGAGTCCGTGTCCGCAAAAATCCGTTTGGAACTGGATGGGAGAATGAATTTTCAGCGCAGAGACGCTCACTTTTCATCGTTTGCCGTGCGTTGCTCTCCACTGCGGGCTTGGGCGCGAGGGCTGGACGGCATTTTTCTTTTGCGGCTGAACCTTCCGGAGTTCGTAGCGATTCAGCCCATTCTCTCCAGTGGGTTCAAAGCTCTTGGGCGCCACTCCGTCACCGTTACCCGTGGCCAAGGTCAAAGTCCCGTCCTCAATCTTGAAGATGGCGACGACCACTTTGCCGACGCTGCTTTCCTGTTCTGGCGGACAATCGTGACAATCTTTGATGGTGGCGTGTAACTGACGTGGGTTGGTGTCCGCGGGCAGCGCAATGGTCGTCTTC
>JANNGC010000014.1:0-2845 GCA_031380445.1 Pedosphaera sp. | reverse complement strand
CTTCAAAGGAATGTACGCGCCGATGACGTCCACGATGTCATTGGCGGCGCGAATCTGCTCGAGAAGATGCGGAGGGATGAGTCCCACGCGAGAGAGTTAGCGGGACGGGGAAAGAAAATCCAAATTCCAAATCCCAAATTTCAAACAAGCCACAAAATTCCCAACTCACCGTCCGCTCATGATTTGATCAATCTTCCGCTCGTTGCGCCGGGCCATGCTGGTTTCGTCGCGGATGGCCTTCGAGTTGCCGTCCATCTGTTCCATGAGCAGCTTGGCGAAATGCTGCTCGGCCCTCTTGCCGGTGAAGGAATCGTTGAACACGGCCTTCTGGATTTTCGACGGGTGCGGGAAGAAGTCGCTGCCGTAGTTGTAGTCCACATCCTTGGCGCGCTTGGCGAGAAACTCCGCGCTGTAGTGCGGCGCGTGCAGCAGGCTGATCAGGAAAAAATAAATGCAGGTGAACCGCACCGCGCCCGCCGCCATGCCGCCGTAAAACTCCAGCCGCCCGAACAGGTCGCTCTCCACGATCTTCGCACCAAACTTCTGTTTGATGAACGTGAAGAGAATTTTGAGGCCCAGCGCGATGAGGATGTAACTCAACATGTAGTAGGTCAGCTTGCTCAGGAGCGGCTTCTGGTTCATCAGGTCGCCAAGGTTGCGATAGTAGAATCCGCCCGCGACGAGGATGAGAATCCACATGGTCGTATCGAGCAGTTCCTCGGACAGCCCGCGCTTGCGCCCGCGCATGATGCCGACGCAGATGACGAGAATCGTGACGAAGTCCACCCAGCCCACCGTGAGGCTGCCGGCGTACTTCGTGATGCTGTTGAGCCATTGCATAAAAATTGTGCGGTGGAGCCGCTGTGAGAATAGCGGCAGATCGGGAGTGGGAATTAACCGCGTCCGTGGCGGGTGGGTTGAGACGCCAAGCTCAGGCCATGTTCCTGGAGGAAAGCCCGGCCGCTCCCGGCCCGTTCGAGGACGCGCTGAATCGCCGGGCGCGGCTGGGGGAAATTTGTTTCACGGGCGGCTCAACGCGGCGAACAAGGCGCGCTTTTCCTCCGCGATGGCTTTCAGCCCCGCATCGAGTCGAAGGGCGGCGCGAGGGTGCCGCGCGTCACGCCCAGTTGGTTGCGCAATTTCAACTCACGCCACAGTTCTGAGCCGGTCACTTCGCCGCGCAGCAGCCGCCGGTACATCGCGACGGTCGGCGCGACTTCCTCGGCGGACTCGTTGAGAAACTCAATGCGGAACTGGCGCGCGCCGAGCTGGAGAAATTCCGCGACGTGCTCCGCGCCGGTCTGGGCTTTGGCATTGTAAAGCGTGTTGCGGCAGCCAGCGTCGGCCTTGAGGGGATGCTCCATGCCCACGCGGTCGCGCAGCTTCACGTCGTGCGTGTCGCAGGGGCGTCCGCAGTTTTTGTAATCCGTGCCGCTGGAGAGGAACGCGCAGAACACGCAGTGCTCCATGTGAAACATCGGCATGTGCTGGTGAATCGTGATCTCGAACCACGACGGCGGCGCGGTGCGGAGCAGCGCGGCGATCTGCGTCGCGTCCAGGTCGTAGGAGGCGGTCAACTGCTCCAGCTTGTGATGCGTGAGGAAATGTTCCGCCGCCAGCGCGTTGGCGATGTTCAGCGAGAAATCTCCGCGCCGCCGCGTGTCTGCAAAAAATTCCAAGTGGTCGTAGTTGCGGATCAAGTAGCCGTCCGCGTTGCAGGATTGAACTTGTTTGAGAATCCATTCCTCCCCCGGCTTGGTGATGCGCGGAGGGGCGACCCAGATGGAAGGCGGGCCCTGCGGACCAGGCATCGCCGCGCAACCGTGCGCGGTGTGAAACAGCATGACGGCCTCGCGATATTTTTTCGGATCCTCGAACTCGCAGTAGATCGTGGTCACGCCGCAGCGCAGGGCGGCTTCGAGTTGGGGCAGTGAACGCACGAGGACGATCAATTCGGCGGCTTCAGGTGGGGCAGACATCTTGTCTGCCGGTTCGGGCGGCATCTTGCCGCTTGGCCCACGGGGCTGGGAAGCCCCGTGAACCGTCAGGCTGGAAGCCTGACCCACAAGCTGCCACCGCTGCGGCGCGGCGCGCTGCGCTTCGAGGCTCGCCACGACTTCGCGGCGCAGGCGGTTCAACTCGCTGACCGGCAGCATCACTTCGCCTTCGAGCCGGTTCGTCAGTTCGCCGAGTTCGAAGACCGAGCCGCCGAGACGTCCGAGTTGTTCGCGCAACTTCTCCGTCGTGAGCGGACGGTTCTGTGCCGCGACCAGCGGCATGGTGGAAGCGGCTTGAGCAACGTGGCCCTTTTCATCGCGCGCCAGCACCGTGAGCGGAGCACCCGCGTGGCCGTGAATCTCCAGCGTGACGGGCCGCAGGAATTGCGGCTGCTCGCCCGCGAAGGTCTGGCGCAGGCGGCGATCCAGTTCCGGGTCGCTGGTCTTCCAAACTTTGTCCCCGACGTGAACGCGGGAAAAATCCACCGCGTCCGGCATGAAGGTGAGCGCGACTTCCTCCGCCGAAATTCCGGGCGTGCGCTGATGCACCGCGAACACGCGCCCGCCTTCCTCATCCAACTCAGGATGACCGCAGTCGAAGACCACGCCGTCGCCGGCCTTGAGCGGTGCTTGCAACGTGAGGCGCACGCGCTCGCGTTCCACGCGCGAGACTTCGCCGAGGAAGACGCCGCGCTTTTTCCCGAAGCGCGCGTGGACAAGTTCCTGATTGTTGATGCCGCGAAACCAGCCGGTGTAGAGGCCGCGCGAGAAGGCCATTTCCAGATCGTACTGTCGCGAGTAGGCAGTTGTCTCCTGACTCTTAGCCAATTCATCCAACGCGCGGCGAT
>JANNGC010001003.1:0-1672 GCA_031380445.1 Pedosphaera sp. | reverse complement strand
GGCCTGCGCCTTCGCGCAAACTCATGGCAAGGGCCGCACCGTGGTGCTCAATGGCGCCGGCCGCGCCGGCCTGTGGGCGCTGCTCGCCGCGCCCGCGTGCGACGCGCTGGTCGCGGACTGCGCGCAGTTTGACTCCACGAGCGACGAAGGTTTCCTCGGCCGCGACATTTTCTCCCCCGGTCTGCGCAAGCTCGGCGGCTTCGAGGGCGTGGCCGCGATCAACACCGGCAACCCGCTGCTGCTCCACAACGTGAGCGACAAATTCACGACCAGTTATCTCCAGCGCGTGTACAAAAAGATGCGCGTGCCCGATAACTTCCGCCAGGAAACCGCCGCGCTGGATGAGGAAAAGCTGGCGACATGGATCGCGGGCTTGAAGACGCGGTGAAGTCCACGGGTTGACGTTCCCGCCGCGCGTTCCCTAAATTCATGTCGTTCGCCGTTCACGGCCAACTTCATGAATCTTTTTTCGCGCGTCTGGAACTCAACGCTCGGCAAGAAATACATCATGGCCCTCACCGGGGCCGCGCTGTTTCTCTTCGTCGTCGGGCATCTCGTCGGCAATCTGCAAGTCTTCGGCCCGCCGGAGATGATCAATGCCTACGCCCACTTCCTCAAATCTACGCCCGAGTTGCTTTGGGGCGCGCGCATCGGGCTGCTCGTGATGGTCGCGCTGCACATCGCGGCGGCGGTCACGCTCTCGGCGGCGAACAAGGCGGCGCGGCCTGAACCTTACGCGGGCAAGGCGGCTTACGGTTCGACCGCCGCCTCGCGCTACATGCTGGTCAGCGGATTGGTCATCGCGGCATTTGTCGTTTATCACCTCGCGCACTTCACCGCGCTGCTGCCGGGCATCAATGGCGTCGGCGATTTCCGCAAACTCACGACTGTGTTGCACGGCGAGACGGTGCCGGATGTGTATGCGACGATGGTGCTGGGCTTCCAAGTTTGGTGGGTCGTGCTGTTCTACCTCGTTGCGCAGGCGCTGCTTTTCATGCACCTCGGTCACGGTGTGGCCTCGATGTTTCAATCGCTCGGCTTTCGCAATCACGTTTGGTGGCCGCGTATTCAACTGCTCGCCAAGGTGGCGAGCATCGCGATTTTCATCGGCTACGCGGCCATCGCGGTCGGACTTTTTATGCGTGTGGGCATTGATCCAGACTACGTGAAGAACAAGGAACGCGAGGCGCAGGCCGTCACCGTGACCGCGACCAAGGAGGCGAAATAACATGGCCACGCTGAATTCCAACATCCCCTCCGGCCCGCTCGCCTCGAAGTGGGAGAAGCACAAGTTCTCCACCAAGCTCATCAACCCGGCCAACAAGCGGAAATACAAAATCATCGTGGTCGGTGCGGGCCTCGCCGGCGCGTCGGCCTCGGCCACGCTCGCGGAACTGGGCTTCGAGGTGCACAACTTTGTCTTCCACGATTCGCCCCGGCGCGCGCACTCGGTCGCGGCACAAGGCGGCATCAACGCCGCGAAAAATTACCAGAACGACGGCGACTCCGTGCATCGCCTGTTCTACGACACGATCAAGGGCGGCGACTTCCGCGCGCGCGAAGCGAACGTGCATCGTCTCGCCGAAGTGTCGGTGAACATCATCGACCAGTGCGCGGCGCAAGGCGTTCCCTTCGCCCGCGAATACGGCGGCCTGCTCGACAACCGTTCCTT
>JANNGC010000983.1:0-7169 GCA_031380445.1 Pedosphaera sp. | reverse complement strand
GCGCTGGGCCGGGCGGCTGGAAGCCAGCCCTCACTGGCCGGCAAGGATGCCTGCCGCCACAAGGTCTTCGAGACGCGCGTTCCGAAAAGCAATTCCTTCCACGAACGCAGCGGGGCGAGGGGTTCTCTACTTACGCGCATGATTTTTCTCCTGGGTTGATTTGGTCGCGGATGACGCGCGCGCGCGCGGTTCCTCCGGGCGGTGAGTTTTCTGCGGCCACTCGATGACGCGCGCCGGGGCCTGCGACTGCACGGCGGTGAGCAGCGTGGCAAGACGTTTGTGCGCGTAGCGAGAGGTCATGGCTTTGGTATCGCCTCGCGGTGTAACAGTTTTCAGGCCAGTGGGTGACGAAGGGGTAAAGTTGCCGGCGATGGGTTGGCTCCAAGCTCAAAGACCGCATTGCGGCTGCGGTCTGGCTGGCCGCTGGTGTCTCAATTCGTCTCGCTTCTTCACAGTCAGTGGTGCGTTCCGGGACATGGCTCCGGTGATTTTGAAAGCCGCGGTTGTAAAGCGTGCGCTGTTCCCCTCACCCCGGAGGAGAGGGAGCTCGGAGGGACGGTACGGGTTGCATTGGATTCCTCACCGCGCTCGTTGCGCCTGCTCCAATCCAGTCGGCTACACAAACACCCGCTTCAAATACTCGATGCTCTTCGTGGCGATGATTTCCGCGCCTTCCTCGAACTTGAAAACCTCCACCGACACGTAGCCGTCGTAGCCCACCTCGCGCAGCGCGGCGGCGATGGGCGTGAAGTCCACGTCGCCGAAGCCGGGGCCTTTCAAGTTGCGGTCATTGGCGTGGAAGTAGGCGAACTCGCCGCGCGACTCTCGGATGATTTGCGGAATGGCCTTCTCCTCGGAGCACATCGCTTTCACGTCGAGGATGACTTTCATCGCGGGACTGTTGAACTGTTGCGCGAAGCGGATGCCCTCGGCGGCGGTGTTGACGAAGTTCGTCTCGGCGGGCGCGAGCGGCTCAAAGCAAATGGTCACGCCTCGGTCCTCGGCCCGTTTTACCGAGTCGCGGAAGGTGTCGGTGGCCCATTGCCAGGCCTGCTCGTGGCTCACGCCGTCCAGCACGTTGCGCTGCTTGGGCGAGCCGACGACGATGATTTTCCCGCCGAGGTCGGCGCAGAAATTTACCAGTTCCACGAAGTAGCGCGCGCTGCTCGTGCGCACGGCGGCGTCGGCGTGATTGAGAAACATCCCGTCGGCCTGCACCAGCACCCAGTGGATGCCGGAGATTTCGAGCTGCAACTTCGCGGCGGTGTCGCGAATCCGCTGGCGTTCGGCGGCGGAAATATCCGTGACGTATTTCGCGAGCGTGAAGGGCGCGATCTCGATGCCGTCATAGCCCGCGCGTTTGGCGAAGGCCATCGAGTCTTCAATTTTCCAGCCCTGAAAAATCTCGTTGCAGATGCCGAATTTCATGGGCGCGACGTTCGGAGTTCAGTGGCGGACGGGCAAGGGTGAACTGTGGGGGAGCGCGGACCGCCGAGTCCGCGTGTTCATTTTGCCTCACGCAAAGAACGCAAAGGACGCGAAGTGGACCCAGCATCATCATCAGGCGATCTTGCTTTGCGTCCTTTGCTGTCTTTGCGTGAGGCATTTCATCCATCCGTAGTGAGAGACACGCGGACTCGGCGGTCCGCGCTCCGAAAAATCCCGCTGGTTTTCCCCGCGCCGCGCCCTAATTTCCTCGCGGCCTGTGACGAAAACTTTTTCCGAACTCAAATTTCCAGGACGCCTGATTGCCGTCGAGGGACTCGATGGCTCCGGCAAATCCACGCAAATCCATCTGTTGCAGAAGTGGCTGGAGCTGCAGGGGCTGAAAGTTTTCTTCACGTCGTGGAACTCGTCCGAGGTCGTGAAGTCCGCAACCAGCAAGGGCAAGAACCGGCAACTCCTCACGCCCACGACCTTCAGCCTGATTCACGCCACGGACTTCGCGGACCGTTACGAGCGGCAGCTCCTGCCGCTGCTGCGCGCGGGCTACATCGTGCTGTGCGACCGCTACATTTTCACGGCGTATGTGCGCGACACGGTGCGGGGGTGTTCGCCGTCGTGGGTGCGGGGTCTCTACAATTTCGCGGCGCTGCCCGACCTGACGTTTTTCTTCAAAGCGGATTTGGAAGTTTCACTCGCGCGTATCCTCGACGGGCGGCCCGAGTTGAAATGGTTCGAGGCGGGGATGGATTTGGAACTGTCGAATGATCGCTACGAGAGCTTCCGCATTTTTCAGGGCCGCATGTTGCAGCGCTACATGAACCTCGAGGACGAGTTCCGCTTCATCACCGTGGACGCGAACGTGCCCATTGAGACGCAGCAATCGTTCGTGCGGCAGACGGTGGCGGCGCGGTTGAATCTCCCGTCGTTCGCGCTCAATCCGGGGAAGGCATCGTGAAGGCGACACGTTCTAAAAAATCTGCCGCCGCGTCGAGCAACGTGAACAGCATCGTGCTGCCCGCGCGCACCGAGCGGCGCTTCTACGGCGACGGCATTCCCGGCGTGGAACTCGGCAATCTCGCCGGCAAGCTCATCGTCATCGAGGGCGCGGACGGCTCGGGCCGCTCCACGCAAATCAGCCGGCTCGTCGAGTGGATGGAAGGCTGCGGCCACGCGACGATTCAAGTGGGCTTGAAGCGTTCCACGTTGGTCAGCGAGGAATTGGAGCGCGCGCAAAACGGGAACATTCTCAGCCGCACCACGCTCAGTTTGTTTTACGCCACGGACTTTGCCGATCAGTTGGAGAATGTGATTCTCCCTTCGCTGCGCGCCGGCATGGTGGTCATCGCCGACCGCTACATCTACACGCTCATGGCGCGCGACCTCGTGCGCGGGATGAACGAGGCGTGGCTGAAAAATCTCTACGGACTCGCGCTGGTGCCGGACAGCGTCTTCTATCTGAACGTGTCGCCCGAGGAACTGGTGCAACGCACGTTCCAGAAAAAGATGGCGCTCGACTACTGGGAGAGCGGCATGGACCTCGGCCTCTCGCGCGACATGTTCGACTCGTTCCTGAAATACCAGGCGCTGGTTGAGCAGGAGTTCAAGCGGCTGCAAAAGAACTACGGTTTCGACATCATTGACGGGCATCGCCCGGCGGATGTGGTCTTCGCGGAGCTGCAGCAACGCATCGAAGGCGTGCTGTCGGGCGAGGGGAAGAGCGCCGCGCCGAAGTCATAGTCTGTCAGATAATTCCGATTTTTTTCACGCGCCTTGGTTCCTAAAATGGCGCGACTTAGCCGGGAAAGCTCCGCCATCCGCCCATTTCATCGCTAAGGTTCACGGAACTGCTGCCGATATTTTCAGAAGAATCATGGCCAGCAACCGCGAACCAACAGACCTGAAGTCAGGCCGCGCCGCCCGCGAAACATCGGGCGCGGACACGGCTCTCATGATCCTGATCGTGGAGGACGAAGTGTCCGTCCGTAAACTGGTCACGCGCTTCCTCACGATCAGCGGCTATCAGGTGCTGGCGGCGGATGGACCGTGCGCCGCGTTGGAACTTTGGGCCGCGCATCACGACGAGGTCGCGCTGCTCCTCACCGATGTCATCATGCCGGGCGCGTTGAGCGGCCGGACCCTGGCCCACCGCTTGCAAGGCGAGCAGCCTGCGCTCAAGGTGCTTTACACGAGCGGCTACAGCGCCGAATCGCTGGCCGACGACGGCACGCTCGACGACGAAATCAATTTCCTCCAGAAGCCTTATCGCCCCGAACAGCTTCTGGAAACCGTCCGCGCCGTGCTCGCGGGCGAAGTCCCCTCCCATCAGAATCAGAAGAATCAGAATCGGAACCGCTATGTTGAAACTACTGCTTGTTGACGATCACGAACTCATCCGCGCCGGACTGAAGCAAGTCCTGCACGCCAGCCTCGGCGACCTTACCATCGGCGAGGCGACGAACGCGGCGGAAGCCATGACCCTGCTGGAGCAACAGCAGTGGGATTTGGCCATCACGGACATCACCATGCCCGGCAAGAGCGGACTCGAACTGCTCGTGGATTTCAAAAACGCGCGCCCGGACATGCCGGTGCTCGTCCTCAGCGTGCTCGCGGAAGATGAAGTCGCCGTGCGCGTGCTCAAGTCCGGGGCGGCCGGCTTCATTCACAAGGAAACTTCCGGCGAAGAACTCATCCGCGCCGTGCGCAAGGTCGTGGCGGGCGGAAAATACGTCAGCCATTCGCTCGCGGAAAAACTCGCGCTCCGCGTCGCCGCGCCCGAGGTGGACGAGCCGCACAAGAAACTTTCCGACCGCGAATACATGGTGATGAAGATGCTGGCCGGCGGCACCACGCTGACCCAGATCGGGAAGATGCTTTCCTTGAGCATCAAGACCATCAGCACCTACCGCTCGCGCATCCTGGAGAAGCTCAAGCTCGGCACCAACGCGGATCTCACGCGCTACGCGCTGCGGCACAAGCTGGTGGAATAGAGCGGTCTCGCTCAACAAGAGCGCCGGGTTTTGCCCGGCGCTTTTTTACTTTGGCACCATCGCTGTGAACGGCCAGACGTACGCCTGCAAGAACACCAGCCCGCCGACGAGGCACGCCAGCACGAGGCTGTGCCAGAAGACGAAGCGCAGAATCTCGCCTTCCTTCCCGTAGTAATTCGTGGCCGTGCTTGCGACCACGATGCTTTGTGCGTCCACCAGTTTGCCCATCACACCGCCGCTGCTGTTCGCCGCGCTCATGAGCACGGGACTGACGCCGGTCTGTTGCGCGGTGATTTGTTGGAGGCTGCCGAAGAGAACATTGGACGCGGTGTCGCTGCCGGTCAGCGCCACGCCGAGCCAGCCGAGCAGCGTGCCGAAGAAGGGATACAGGACGCCGGTCTTGGCCAGCGCGAGGCCGAGCGTGGCGTCCGTGCCGGAGTATTTCGTCACGAAGCCGAGCGCGAGCATGGCGGCGATGGTGAGCAGTGAGAAGCGCACGGTGAAAATGGTCTTCGCGTAAATTTTCCCCAACTCACGCAGGCGGAAGCCCATGAACAATCCCGAGAGAATCGCCGCGACGAGAATGCCCGTGCCGGTGGCGGACAGCCAGTTGAGGGTGAACACGGCTTTCTCCGGCGGCGCGTTCGGCGGCGCGATTTGCGGCCCGCGCTTCACCACGTTGTGCAGTTCGGGCACGGGCAGATCGATCTTGGTGATGGGGCTGCCGCCAACGATTTTCGACTGGCCCTTCCCGAACATCTCGAGGCGTTCGCCGTTAAAGAATCGTTTCACCTGCGGCACGCCCCACGTGAAGACGAGGACGCTCAGGAGAACCCACGGCATCCACGCGCGGTTGATTTGTGCGCGCGAATACTGCTCCGTCACCGGGGCCGCCGCGCCGGGCATCTTCCAGCCGTCGCTGGGCTGCCAGTAGCGCGAGAGCAGGACGAGCGCGGCCATCGAGCAGAGCGACGCGACGATGTCCACGAGCCAGGGGCCGTGGAAGTTGGAGACGAGGAATTGCGGCACGGCGAACGCCACGCCCGCGACCAGCGCCGCCGGCCACACGCCGATCATTCCACGCCAACCGGCCATCGCCCACACCACCCAGAACGGCACGAGCACGGAGAAGAACGGGAGCTGTCGTCCGACCATCGCCGAGAGCGTGAGTTCATCGATGCCCGTCACGCCGGCCAGCGCGATGATGGGCGTGCCGAGCGCACCGAACGCGACCGGCGCGGTGTTCGCGATGAGCGAGAGGCCGGAGGCTTGCAGCGGCTTGAAGCCGAGTTGAATCAAGATCGCCGCTGTCACTGCGACCGGCGTGCCGAAGCCCGCCGCGCCTTCAAAGAACGCGCCGAAGGCAAACGCGATAAGGATGACTTGCACGCGCGGGTCGGGCGCGATGGTGGCAAGGTTGCCGCGCAGCACGGCGAACAACCCTTTGTCCACCGTGAGCTGGTAGAGGAAAATCAGGTTGAGAATGATCCAGCCAATCGGGAACAGCCCGTAGGCCGCGCCATAAACCGTCGTGGCCGCCGCCGCCGTCACGGGCATCCGATACGCGAACACCGCCACAGCCAGCGCGACCACGAGACCCAGCAGCGCCGCGTAGTGAATGCGGATATGGAACCATGCAATCGCCCCGAGCAGCACGACCACGGGCAGGGCGGCGACGAGGGTGGAAAGCAGGACGCTGCCGAGCGGATCGTAGTTTTGGAGCCAGGGCATGGGCGGGACTAAACACCAAACGCCAAACTCCAAACATCAAAAAACGGGTGATCCAGGCAGCGGGCACTTTGGGGAATTGCCACCGTCTCCGGGCTTCGTGGCCACGACACTTTCCAGTCTCGTGTGGACGATGCGCCCCGCTCAGGGCCGCGGCAGGACGGCGCGCAGTCCGCGCACCACGTCTCCGACCAGCGCCGGGCCTTCATAGACCAGGCCGCTGTAAATTTGCACGAGCGACGCACCGGCCTGGATTTTTTCCCACGCATCCTCGGCGGAAAAAATTCCGCCGACGCCGATGATGGGCAGCGCGCCGCGTGTCTGGCGGTGAATGTGGCGGATGATCTCCGTGCTGCGCGCGCGCAAGGGGCGTCCGCTCAGGCCGCCGGTCTCGGCGTACGTGCGGCGCGCGTTTTCATCCGTAGTTTCGGGGCGTGCGAGGGTCGTGTTCGTGGCGACGATGCCGGAAAGATTTCGACGCGTGATGAGTTCGAGAATTTCGTCCAGCGCCTCGAAGGACAAATCGGGCGCGACTTTCACGAGCAGCGGCTTCGGTTGCGGTGAATTGACCTGCTGAAGCGCGGCGAGAATTTCATCCAGCGCGGCCTTGTCCTGAAGCGCGCGCAGGCCCGGCGTGTTCGGCGAACTGACGTTGACCACGAAGAAGTCGGCGAGGGGGCGCAAGAGACGAAAGGAGTTCGCGTAGTCCTCGGCAGCTTTCTCATTCGGCGTGATTTTAGATTTGCCGAGGTTGATGCCCACGGGGTGTTTCGGCCAGCGGCCGGAGTCGTGCCACTCACGGAGCTTGGCAGCCATCGCTTCCGCGCCGGGATTGTTGAAACCCATGCGGTTGACCAGCGCCTCGTCGCGCACGGCGCGGAACATGCGTGGCGCGGGATTGCCGGGCTGCGCGTGCCAGGTCACGCCGCCCAGTTCCACGAAGCCGAAGCCGAGCGCGGCCCACGCGGGCACGGCGGCGGCGTGCTTGTCCATGCCGGCGGCGAGTCC
>JANNGC010000974.1:0-2414 GCA_031380445.1 Pedosphaera sp. | reverse complement strand
CGGGCAAAAGGTGCGTCTGCTCTCGATCCCAGCCGGTGCGAAAGTTCATGCGCCAACTCTGACGCGCTCACCCACCCATCCGATCAAAGGGCGTTTTGTTTTTCACACAGGCTCTTTAGGCCGCTTCACCGTGAAAAACTCTGGCAGGCTGGACTCTTTCCACGCTTCCGGTCGGTGAACAGTGAAGCGGCCTAAAGGCCGCGCTCCATCACGCTATGGCACGAGCCTCAATAAGTTACGCCCGCTCTGCCCGCCCCACGTTCACCGCTCTCGCCAAACGTCCGCGCTTGTCTTAATTTCCCGCCGATGAACGCCGAGTCCCAACTGCTTGCTCGCTGCCTGCGCGGCGAGGCGGCGGCTTGGGATGAACTGTTCGATGCCCATTACACGGCGGCGGGGCGTTTCATTTTCCAGGTCAGCTCCAGTTTCAACACGGAGGACGTGGAGGAGATTTGCCAGGAAACTTTTTTCACCGTCATCAAGAGCCTCGGGACGTTTCAGGGGAACTGCCAGTTCCAGACCTGGCTCTATCGCATCGCGGCGAACAAGGCGCATGATTATCTCCAGAAGCAGCGCGCGGCCAAACGCGGCGGCGGCCAGCGCACGCTCTCGCTCGACGCGCCCCTGAACGGCGAGGCGGACGGCTTCACGCTCGACCCGCCGAGCACCGCGCCCGGCCCGGACCGCGCGCTGATGCACTTCGAGGACGCGGGACTCATCACGCGCGCGCTGGATGAACTGGGCGGGCCGTGCCGCGAGGTGATTGAACTGCGCTACTTCGCGGACCTCAGTTACGAGGAGATTTCTGCCGAATTGAATTTGAACCCGAAGACCGTGAGTTCGCGCCTGAGCAAATGCCTCGACAAACTCGAGGGCGTGGCAACGAAATACTTTCCGCAGGTCAAAGATTTGCGGGAGACAAAAAAGCCAATGTCCGTCTAACGAACGATGTCCGAAGAAACGCCAAACCAGTCCGAGGAACGGCTCCAGCGCTATGCGAAGGAACGCCGCGCCCAGAGCGGTGATTTCGCGCTGCATCCGGCCACGCGGCAGATGTTGCAGGGCGAGGTCGTGCGCACGTTCGGCGCGAAAGAGTCGGCGGTGAAATCGCGCGGATGGCTGGCGTGGCTGGGTTCGTGGACCGGGCGGCTGGCCATCGGGGCGGCGGCGGTGGTGGTCGTCACCGGTTCGTGGATTTTGTGGCACCAGCGGCTCGACCAGCACGCGATGCAGCTCGCGCGGGCGGAGATGCCGATGAGGAAATCAGAGCTGGCCGGTCAGGAAGGATCGAAGGGCGTGATCTCGATGGAGAAAAAATTGGCAATGACGATGGCCCCAGCCACGCCGCCCCCGGCTGCCTCGCAGCCCGTGACCTTGCTCGCCGCCACCACTTCACCAAAGACCGACAACGACGCTGGTAAAATTGCGGCGGACAAAATGACGGTCGTGGACGCGCTGGCGAAGAACAGCAGCGTGGCCGCGTATCAGGAGCAACTCAGCGCGGCCAGCCAGCTTGCCAACGACACCACGCTGTCGCTCGCGCCCGTGGCGCAGAACTCTTACGGGGCCATCGCGACGGACACGCTGAAGCCAGATGCGCGCAATCAGCAGACGTTCAACTACGCCAACGCGGCGGCGCAGAACTTCGCGCCGCCCGGACAGGCGGCGGGCAATTTGGGGGATCGTTATCAAAACCAAGCCGGACAGGCTTTGGGCGGCGCGCTCGCTTACGCGAACAACGAGCCGAAGCAGTTGATGGAAGCCGACGCCGCGTTCAAAGCGCAAAACAACGCGCTGGATACGCGCGCGCGTGGAATGCGCTCTGACCTCTCCGATGTCGCCGCTGCGGCGACCGCACCGGAGCCGCAGTCGCGCGCCGCGATCACCGCGAGCGGAGCGGCAGCCGGTGACGACGCACTCACCAGATTTTATCGCGAGAACGCCGACGCCAAGGATGTGGTGCGCAACAAGGCTCTCGCGCCAGCGGCCCTGGCCTCTTCGGAGTCAACCCAAGTGCTGAACGACTTCATCATCGAGCAACGCGGCGCGACCGTGCGCTTGGTGGATGCGGATGGCTCGGTGTACGACGGCGCGTTGGAGACGCCGCCGAGCGCGAGTTTCGTCCCGGCCCAAGGCTTGGCGGGCGGCCCCGTGCGCGAAGTGATTCCCGGCGACAAATCAGAAACCGCGCCGCGTCATCAGGAGCTTTCCTTCCGCGCCGCCGGCAGCAACGTGACCTTGCGCCAACTCGTGGTGGTGAACGGCCGTTTCAGTCCCGGCACCGACACCGCACACGCCGGCCGGGCCACGCCCGCCGAAGCGCCCAGCAAGCAGCGCGACCTCGCCGCCCGCCGTGCTACGCCGCAGACGGCTCAGGCCAGCAACATCTTCGCCGGCCAATACGGCGCGGCCAC
>JANNGC010000951.1:0-2441 GCA_031380445.1 Pedosphaera sp. | reverse complement strand
AGTTGAGCCGGAGCGCGGACCGCCGAGTCCGCGTGTTCATGCGTTTGAGCGTGCGAAATTTTGCCGCAGTGACGCAGAGGCGCAGAGGCGCAGAGACAACAAAACCCCTTCTTCCCTTCTCTGCGTCTTTGCGTCTCTGCGGTAAATAATAGCTGCTGCTCGCCGTGCGCTTAGAACGCGCCGCGAGTTCAACACGGCAATCAATTTGGATCGCGCGGACTCGGCGGTCCGCGCTCCTTCCTCCGCAAGATTCGCGTGCATCGGGAAAGTTTCGTGTGCTTGAATTCATCCCATGAAAGCAACGGCTCCCTTGCTCGCAGCAATTTTGATGATGACGAATCTTTTCGCCCAGGTGCCTGACAATCTCGTGGTGGAGGGCGTGCCGGCGTTCCCGGCGGAATTGCGCGCAGACGCAGGGCGCTACATGGAGTTTCGCGCGGCGGCGTTCAACTCGTGGCATCCCAAGCGGCGCGAGCTGCTCATCACCACGCGCTTCGCGGATTCGATGCAGTTGCATCTCGTGAAGTCGCCGGGCGCGGTGCGCAAGCAGCTCACGTTCCTGCCCGAGCCGGTCGGCGGCGGACGTTTCCAGCCGAAGACCGGCGCGTGCGTCGTGTTCTCACAGGACACGGGCGGCGGAGAATTTTATCAGCTCTATCGCTACGACGTGGCGGACGGGCGCATCACGCTGCTGACCGATGGCAAGTCACGCAACACGGGCGCGCGCTGGTCACGCAGCGGGAAGCAACTGGCCTACACCTCCACCAAGCGCACCGGCAAAGACAACGACGTGTGGCTGATCGATCCGCTGAAACCCGACAGCGCGAAGCTGCTGCACGAAGTCAGCGGCGGCGGCTGGAGTGTTGAGGATTGGTCACACGATGAATCGAAGCTGCTGCTCAGCGAATACGTGTCGGTGAACGAAAGCCATTTGTCTCTGCTCGATGTAAAGACGGGGTGGCGGACGCTGATCACCCCGCCGGGCGAGAAGTTGGTGGCCTACGGGCGGGGGCAGTTCGCGGCGGACGGCAAGACGCTGTTCGTGGCCACGGATCGCGGGGCGGAGTTCCAGGGGCTGGTGGAGATGGATTTGGAGGGAAAGATTCTGCGCGTGCTGACGGAGAAGGTGAAGTGGGACGTGGATGAGTTCGAACTGTCGCCGGATGGCAAGACCATCGCCTACATTATGAACGAGGACGGCGTGGGCGTGCTGCACTTGATGAACGCGAAGTCGGGCAAGGAGTTGAAGGCACCGAAGCTGCCGCTGGGCATTCCGTCAGGACTGGAGTGGCACGAGAACGGTCGCGACCTTGGGTTCAACTTTGTTTCCGCCAAATCGCCGAACGACGCCTACTCGGTCGATGTAAAGACCGGGAAGATCGAGCGCTGGACGGAGAGCGAGACGGGCGGGCTGGACGCGCAGCAGTTCGTGGAGCCGGAACTGGTGAAGCTCAAGAGCTTCGACGGCCTGCAAATCTCCGCGTTCGTCTATCGCCCTGACCCGAAGAAGTTTCCGGGCCAGCGTCCGGTCATCGTGAACATCCACGGCGGACCGGAGGGACAGTCGCGCCCGATCTTTCAGGCGCGGAACAATTACTTTCTGAACGAGCTGGGCGTGGCGGTGATTTTCCCGAACGTGCGCGGCTCGGTGGGTTATGGAAAAACTTTCGTCACGCTCGACAACGGTTTCAAGCGCGAGGACTCGGTGAAGGACATCGCGGCGGTGCTGGACTTCATCAAGCGCGACGCGGCGCTCGACGGCGCGCGCATCGCGGTCACGGGTGGCAGCTACGGCGGCTACATGTCGCTGGCCTGCATGGAGCATTACGCGGACTCGCTGCGCTGTGGCATCGACGTGGTGGGCATCTCGAACTTCCTGACCTTCCTCAAGAACACGCAGGACTATCGCCGCGATTTGCGCCGCGTGGAATACGGCGACGAGCGGGATCCGAAGATGGCGGAGTTCCTGGAAAGGATTTCTCCCACGACCAACGTGAAGAAAATCACCAAACCGCTCTTCGTGGTGCAGGGCAAAAATGATCCGCGCGTGCCGGTGACGGAGGCGGAGCAGATGGTGAAGGCCATCCGCGACAATGGCGGCACGGTCTGGTACCTGATGGCGAAGGACGAGGGCCACGGCTTCGCCAAGAAGCGCAACGCGGATTACCAGTTCCTCGCCACGATCCAGTTCTACCGGGAGTTTTTGTTGAAGTGAGCTGAGGCGCGGGGGGCTTGAAAACCCCCCCCACCCCCCCAAGGTGGACAGATACCAAAAAGGCCCCAACCCACCCCGGGGCCCCGATCGGCGGCCGCGCGCCCTGCACCGGGGCCGACCTGATGACCCCCGAAGCGCGCGCCTGCTCCGGCTACTGCGATGGCATCACCGGCGACGCGTGCACCTACCCCGCCGCCAACGTCGAATGCCGCGCCGCGCGTTGCAC
>JANNGC010000929.1:0-5777 GCA_031380445.1 Pedosphaera sp. | reverse complement strand
GCGAAATACGCGAACCACGCGAAAATGGAATCCTCTTTCGCGTGGTTCGCGTATTTCGCGGTTCATTCAGAACATTGCCATCATTGTTCGCCGCGTCCGGTTCGTGTTTCACTGCGCCGGTGCGGAAGCGAACAGAAATTCCCGTCGCGCTCACCATCGCCGGCTCGGACAGCGGCGGCGGCGCGGGCGTGCAGGCGGACTTGAAGACGTTCACGGCGCTCGGCGTGCATGGGACGTGCGCCATCACCTGCCTGACGGCGCAAAATCCCCGGCGCGTCACGCGCGTGGAGTCGTGCTCGCCCAAGATCTTGCGCGCGCAGATCGAAGCCGTGTTCGAGGAACTGCCGCCGCGCGCGGCGAAGACCGGAATGCTTTTCTCCACCGCGCTGATTCGCGAAGTGGCCCGCGCCTGGCGCGAACGCCGCTGCCCGCTGGTCGTGGACCCGGTGATGGTGGCGACGAGCGGCGCGCGCCTGCTGCAACCGGTGGCCGTCCGTGCGCTGACGCAACAACTCTTCCCGCTGGCCGCGCTGGTCACGCCGAATGTTCCCGAGGCAGAGGCGCTGTTAGGCATGGTCATTCGCGCGCCGGAAGATTTGCGCGAGGCCGCGCGGAGGCTGCACGCGCGGTTCGGTGTCGCGGCCTTGGTCAAGGGCGGGCATCTGCGCGGCGGGCGCGAGTCTGTGGACATTTTTTTTGATGGTGAGACGGAGTGGCTATTGAGCAGTCCGCGCGTGTCCGGGGTGAAGACGCATGGCACGGGCTGCACGTTTTCCGCCGCCATCGCCGCGCATCTGGCGCGCGGAGAGAAGCTGTCGCGCGCCATCGCACTGGGGAAGCAATACGTGACGAACGCGATTGCCAACGCGCACCGCGCCGGCGGTCACGACGTGCTTGGTCCGGGCGCGTAGCCCGTGGACACGGACCGCTTCACGCCACCGATTTGAAATCGGGGCCGGACAGCAGGCGGATTTCGCGCTGCGGGAAGGGGATGGAAATGTTCGCGGCGCGCAAGGCTTCCAGGATGGCCTTGTTCAACTCGGTCTGCATGGGACCGAAATCCGCCAGCGCCGCCCACGGTCGGATCGCCAGCACCACGGCGGAGTCGCCCAGCGAGGCCGTGCCGATGACGGGCGCGGGGTTTGGCAGCACGCGCGGATTGGCCGCCAGCACGCGGCTGATGATTTCCAGCGCGCGGTTCAAGTCCGTGTCGTAGGCCACGCCGACACTGAGGTTCGCCTGCCGGAGCTTGCCGTAGTTGTGAATGATCTCGCCGACGATTTTGCGGTTCGGCACCACCACGCGCGAGTGGTCGGGATGAATCAGCGTGGTGGAGAACAGTTCAATCTGATCGACCTGTCCATGCACGCCGGCGATCTCGATGTATTCGCCGACGCGAAAACTTTTCACGAAAATAATGGTCAGTCCGGCGACGAGGTTGCTTAACACGCCTTGCATCGCGAGACCCACGCCCACGCCCACGACGCCCAGACCGGCGAGCAGAGGGAGGAGTTTGATTTCGAGATTGTCCGCGATGATCAGCGCCGTGAGCAGGAGGACGAGCAACTTCACGAGGCGGACGAGGATCATGCGGACGGGCGGCTCCATCTCGCGCTTCATCAACTGCCGCATCGTACCCCGGCCGATCCAGCGCGCGACGACCACGCCGATGACCAGAATCACCACCGCCGTCGCCACCTTGGGTGCGTACTCGACGCCCTTCCTGGCGATGAGATCCTGGTTGGCGTTGATGGTTTGCAAAATCTTGCCGACCACGGCGTTGGTATCTACGGCTGCGAACAACATGGAGGCGACATATCAAACCCGCGCGAAACGTGGCAAGCGGTGATTTGCCGGGGCGCGGCGTTCACGCCGCTTCACGCCGCGCCTGCCGAGGAATTTCGTAAGTTCAAGCACCCTTGCTCTGCGGACGTTGAAGCGGCGTAAACGCCGCGCTCCTGACGCTCGCGGTCGCGCACCATTCTGTTAGGGTCGCCCCGTGCTGACACGAATTCTCCTCGCCGCGCTCGCGTTCGTCTGGTGCGGTTGCGCCACCGTCGAGCGGCCATTGACGCGTTTTGAATACACGCGCCCACAGATGGGCCTGCCTTTCCACATCGCCCTTTACGCGCCGGACAAAACTTCGGCGGACGCCGCTGCGGAAGCCGCCTACGCGCGCATCAAGCAACTCAACGACATCCTCAGCGACTACGACACGGACAGCGAACTCAGCCGCCTCTCGCAGACTTCCGGCTCCGGTCGCGCCGTGCCGGTGGGCGCTGATCTCTGGAAGATGCTGGAGCGTTCGCAACAAGTGGCGCGCGAAACGGACGGTGCGTTCGACATCACCTGCGGCCCCGTCGTGAGCCTGTGGCGCAAGGCGCGGCGCGAGAAGCAGCTTCCCGATCCGGTCAAACTGGCCGAAGCGTTGCGCGCCGTGGGGCACGAAAAACTGCGGCTCGATCCGAGGAAGCGCACGGCGGAACTGCTCGTGCCGTACATGCGGCTGGACTTGGGTTCGCTTGCGAAACCCTACGCGGTGGATGAGGCGTTGCGCGTCCTCCGCGCGCAAGGCATTCGCTCCGCGCTCGTCGCCGGTTCGGGCGACATGGCGGTGAGCGCACCGCCGCCCGGCACACGCGGTTGGCGCATTGAACTCGCGCCGCTCGACGCGCCCAACGCGCCGCCGACGGAGTTCGTGCGGCTACGAAATCAGGCGCTGGCCACGAGCGGTGATCTGTTTCAACACCTCGAAATCAACGGCGTACGCTATTCGCACATCGTGAACCCGAAGACCGGTCTGGGCCTGACCGATCACAGCCTCATCGTGGTCATCGCGAAAGATTGTCAGACGGCGAACGCCGTTTCCACCAGCGCGGGCCTGCTCGGGCCGGAGCGCGCGCTGAACTACGCCGCCTCGAAAGCCGCGTCCGCGCGCATCACGCGGAAGCCGGCGGAGCGAATCGAAGTGCGCGCGTCGGAGAGTTTCAGAAAGCATCTCGTGCCGTGATCCATAGCCCGGGCATAGCTATCTCTGGCAAAGTTAGGATTAACTAACATTCTTCTTTGACCTAAACAGTAGCTCGCCTATCGTCCGCGCCATGAAACGAGTTCTTTCGCTGAGTTACATGGCCAGCGCCCTGATGGCGGGCGGTCTTGCATTGGGATTGGTCGCCTGTCGTGATGCCGGGGCGGGCGGCTCCCCGCCCGCCAGTGCCACGGGCAAACTTCGCGTCACCGCCACCACCACGATGGTCACGGACCTCGTGAAGCAGGTCGGCGGCGACCGCGTGGAGGCGCAGGGTTTGATGGGCGCGGGCGTAGACCCGCATCTCTACAAGGCCAGCGCCAGCGACGTGACGAAGCTCCAGGGCGCGGAGGTGATTTTCTACAGCGGCATCTTGCTCGAAGGAAAGATGCAGGAGATTTTCGAGAAGATGGCCAAGGGTGGCAAACGCGTCTTCGCCGTCACCGATTCCATTCCCAAGGACAAGCTGCTGCATCCCGCCGGCGGCAGCGGCCACGCCGATCCGCACGTCTGGTTCGATGTCGTGCTGTGGGCGCAGTCCGTGGACACGGTGGTGAAAGGTTTGAGTGAAGTGCGTCCCGGCGACAAAGAGCATTTCACCCAGCGCGGCGAGGCGGCGAAGAAGGCGATGGCCGACCTGCATCAGTGGGCGTTGAAGCGCGCCGGTGAGTTGCCGAAGGAGAAACGCATCCTCATCACCAGCCACGATGCGTTCAGCTATTTCGGGCGCGCGTATGGATTTGAAGTCGTCGCGCTGCAAGGCATCTCCACGGTGGTTGAAGCCGGCGGCGCAGACATGGCGAAGCTCGTGGACTTCATCAAGCAGAACAAAGTGTCGGCCATCTTCGTCGAGTCGAGCGTGCCGCCTGCGACCATCAAGCGCATCAGCGAGGACGCGGGCGTGAAGATCGGCGGCGAACTGTTCTCAGACGCGATGGGCACGCCGGGGCAAATGGAGAACGGCTACGACCTCGGCACCTACGAAGGCATGATCAAACACAATCTCGACACGGTGGTGAACGCCTTGAAGTAAAAGACAACATGAAAAAATTGCTCAAAGGAATCTTCATCACCGGGGTCAGTGCAGTCAGCGCACTGGCGGCGGAACCGGCGCCGGACAAGTCTTCCTATCAACTCTTCAAGCCCGTGCCGCGCGAACGGATGCGTGAGATGAGCACCGACCGGCCGGACAAAACCGAGAGCGCCTACACCGTGGACGCCGGGCATTTCCAAGTGGAAGCCGACCTCGTGAACTACAGTTACGACCGGCACAACACCGCGCGCGACCACACCGTCAGCGAGTCACTCGCCATTGCGCCGTTCAATTTCAAAATTGGTTTGTGCAACAACTCCGATCTCCAGTTCGTCGTTCCGACTTACAACCTCGCGCGCACGCGCGACCGGCGGACGCGGGCGCGAGAAACGGAGAACGGCTTCGGCGATTTCATCGTGCGCAACAAGATCAACCTCTGGGGTAACGACGGCGGCACCACCGCCTTCGCGCTCATGCCGTACGTGAAGTTTCCCACGGCCAGCAAAAATCTCGGCAACGACGCTTACGAAGGCGGACTCATCGCGCCGCTCGCCGTCGCGCTGCCCGCCGGCTGGGGCCTGGGCCTGATGACACAGTTGGACATCAATGAAGACGGCGACGGCAGCGGGCATCATCCTGAGTTCGTCAACACCGTCACGTTCAGCCACGACCTCGTCGGCGACCTCGGCGGCTACGTGGAGTTCTTCAGTTCCGTGAGCACGGATGACGACGCGGACTGGGTCGGCACCGTGGACTTGGGCCTGACGTACGGACTGACGGAAAACATTCAACTCGATGCCGGTGTGAACATTGGCGTGACGCGCTCGGCGGACGATTGGAACCCGTTCGTCGGCATCTCTTGGAGATTTTAGCCATGACTGTTCCTCAACCGACTCCGTCACCGGCGAACACGCGTGCGGGTGATCCGCCGCCGATGGAAGTTCACGATCTCACCGTCGCGTATCACAAGAAGCCCGTGCTCTGGGGCATCGATCTTGTGGTGCCACCCGGCAAACTCATCGGCATCGTGGGGCCAAACGGCGCGGGCAAATCCACGCTCATCAAGGCGGCGATGGGCCTGCTCCCGATCAGCAGCGGCTGGGTGAAAATTTTCGGCAAAGAGAAAAACTATCGCCGCGTCGGCTACGTACCGCAGCGCGAATCCGTGGACTGGGATTTTCCCGTCAGCGTCATGGACGTGGTGCTCATGGGGCGCTACGGCCATCTCGGTTTGTTCAAGCGCCCCGCCAAGCGCGACCGCGAGATCGCCCGCGAGTGTCTCGACAAGGTGAAGATGCTGCCCTACGCGAACCGACAGATTTCCAATCTCAGCGGCGGCCAGCAACAGCGCGTCTTCCTCGCCCGCGCGCTGGCGCAGGAGAGCGACTTGTATTTCATGGACGAACCCTTCGCCGGTGTGGATGCGGCGACGGAGTCCGCGATCATCGAACTGCTGCACGAACTCAAGAACCGCGGCAAGACGCTCATGGTCGTGCATCACGATCTGCCCACGGCGCGCAACTACTTCGACATGCTGCTGCTGCTCAACATGCGCGTCGTCGCCTTCGGGCCGACGGAGGAAGTGTTCACCCACGAGCTGTTGCAAAGCACGTACGGCGGGCGGTTGACCATCTTGTCGGAAGTCGCGGAAGCGGTACGGCAGCGGGGGAACGGGACGTGAATAAGAATATTTTTTACCACGGATGGACACGGATG
>JANNGC010000916.1:0-3024 GCA_031380445.1 Pedosphaera sp. | reverse complement strand
CGCGCCCGATGGCAAGTCCATGTTCCTGATCTCCGGCAACAACGCCGACCTGACCCAAGTGAATTCCTCGCGCGTGATGATGAACTGGGGCGAGGACCATGTGCTCAAAGCCATGCCGGACGGACGCGGCCACAATCGTGACCGCCTCGCACCCGGCGGCATGATTTACCGTTTCACGCCCGACGGAAAAAACTGGGAACTCTACGCCTCCGGCTTCCGCAACATCTTCGACGGCGCGTTCAATCGCGATGGCGAGCTGTTCACTTACGACGCGGACATGGAATACGATTTCAACACGTCGTGGTATCGCCCCACCCGCATCAATCACGTCACCAGCGGCAGCGAATGGGGCTGGCGCAACGGCGCGGGCAAGCGTCCCGAGTTTTATCCCGACAATCTTCCCGCCACGCTGAACATCGGCCCCGGTTCGCCGACGGGCGTGACCTTCGGCTACGGCGCGAAGTTTCCGGCGAAGTATCAGAATGCGATGTTCGCGCTCGACTGGAGCTGGGGCAAAGTTTACGCGGTGCATCTCCAGCCGCAGGGTTCGAGCTACACGGCCACGAAGGAGGAATTTCTTTCCGGCGGCCCGCTGCCGGTCACGGACGCGATCATTCATCCTGGTGACGGCGCGATGTATTTCGCCATCGGCGGACGCAAGGTGCAGTCCGGATTTTATCGCGTGACTTACACGGGCCAGGAATCCACCGCGCCCGTGAAGAACACTCAGTCCAAGGAATCCAGCGCGCGCCAGGAACGCCACGAGCTCGAAGCCTTCCACGGCAAGCAAGACCCCAAGGCGCTCAAAGCCGCGTGGCCTGAACTCGACCACAAGGATCGTTTCGTCCGCTGGGCCGCGCGGACGGCTATCGAGCATCAGCCCGCGCCGACGTGGGCCGACCGCGCGTTGACGGAGAAGAATTCCGCCCGCCAAGTGGAAGCACTGATGGCACTCGCGCGCGTGACGGGCATTGATCCGCTGCACCGCAAGCCCACCGACGCGCCCGTGGACAAGGTGATGGGCCAGAAGATTCTCGACGCGCTGGTGAAGCTCGATTGGAAGAAGCTGAATCACGAGCAACGCCTCACGCTCGTCCGCACGTACTCCATCACCTTCGCGCGCTTCGGCCAGCCGGACGACGCGACGACGAAGCGCATCCTCGCGCAGCTTGATCCGCAGTTTCCCGCCGCGACGTTCGACTTGAACTGGCTCCTGTGCGAAACGCTCGCCCGCCTGCAATCACCGACGCTCGCGGGCAAAGCCATCGCGATGATCAAGGCCGCGCCCGGCCAGGAGGAACAGTTGGAATACGTGCGCTCCCTCCGCTTCCTGAAAGCGGGCTGGACCACGGAACTTCGCACGGCGCAGTTCGACTGGTTCCTGAAGGCGGCGAATTATCGCGGCGGTGCGAGCTTCGAGAAGTTCCTCGAATTCATCCGCACCGACGCCGAGGCCACGTTGAGCGACAGCGAGAAGACCGCGCTCCAAACTGTCCTCGCGAAAAAGCCCGAGAAAAAATCGCCGCTCGCGCAGATGGCCGAAGTCTTCGCGGGCCGCACCACCGTCACCGACTGGAAGCTCGACACGCTCGCACCCGCCGTGGAGCGCGGTCTGAAGAAGCGCAACTTTGACAACGGTCGCAAGATGTTCGCCGCCGCCGGCTGCTTCAACTGCCACCGCTTCGGCAACGAAGGCGGCATGACGGGTCCCGATCTCACCGGCGCGAGCGGACGTTATTCCTCCCGTGATTTCCTCGATCAAATTCTGAACCCGAGCAAAGAGATCAACGAACAGTTCGTGCCGATGGTCATCACGAAGAACGACGGCGACACCGTGACCGGCGTGATCGTGAACCTGAACGGCGACAACGTGATGGTGAACACCGACCCCGCGAATCCCTTCCAACAGGACACGATTGACCGCAAGAAGGTGAAGAGCATGGAGTTCTCCAAGGTCTCGCCCATGCCCGAGGGCCTGCTGCAACTCCTGACCACCGAGGAAATCGCCGACCTCACCGCCTACGTGCTCTCCGGCGGGGACAAGAAGCACGCGATGTTTAAGTGAGCGTTGGCTTGATGTCTGTTAGGCGGCACTACGCGCATGGATCAACTCGAACCAAAAGCTGGAGGTTTCGGATGGCGATTAGGTGCCGCCGCTTGGGTGCCGTTCGCAGTAGCATCGGTGTACCTACTTCTCAGCCGGTGGCCTTCTCACCGCTTCACCACGTTCAGCGACTACGTGGCCTTCGCTGTTTCCATTCTCGCAGGAGCCGCATTCATCGCCACGCTGCCCATTCGCGGATCGTTCCGTGCCTTTTGTCTGCTGCTCTACATTCCACTTTTCGCAGTGTTGGTGGTCTTCTTCAGCCTCTGGTTTCTCGCCATAGTCTTTCACGATGGGTTATGATGACCGTGCTGCCTCCTGAGAAACTAGACGCGCAAGTTGCTATAAATACGCGCTCCATGCCTTGTCAGTTTGTTTGGTCATTGCTCCGCTTTGGAAACGGTTGTTTTGCTAACCATGCGCCTGATTCCGTCTAATTCCCTCCCTCCAACGCCAAAAACATCACATGCGCGTCCACGTAGCCGAGCGTGGCGTGATGGAACACGCCGGGCAGCGTGCCGATGATTTCAAACCCGAGCGACAGCCACAAATTCACCGCCGCCTTGTTCGTCACCACCACGAGATTGAACTGCATCGCGCGCGATAGCCCGCCCTACTTCGGCGTCTCCAGTCGCGTAGCGACCACATGAAGGTAGCCGTGGACTTCAGTCCACGGATCGATGCGGATGAGAAAGCCGCGTCGCGTAGCGACGCCTGAACGCGGGCGCGCGGCCTATCAACCGTCGGTCGGCGACGGGGTCCCTGATGGTGCCAATCCGTGGGTTGAAACCCACGGCTACCCTCGGGGCATCGCTCCGCGATTAACGGTGACCAGTTCCCGGCGGTCCCACCGCTACCAGCCCGGCGCGGTGAGGGCACCGCGCCCTACCAGGCCGTTCGGTGGTTGGAAGTATCAAATT
>JANNGC010000910.1:0-2370 GCA_031380445.1 Pedosphaera sp. | reverse complement strand
AGCAACGGCTTCCCGAACGTCATCCGCGGCAGCGGCGCGCTGGTCAAGAACGGCGCGGGCATCCTCGGCGTGGCGGGCGCGAACGCCTTCTCCGGCCCGGTGGTCGTGAACGCGGGCAAAATCCGCATCGCGAACGCGGGTGCGCTCGGCAGCAGCAACAACAACGTGACCGTCAACAACGGCGGCCAGATTGATTTCGGCGGCGTGGCCCAGGGCGGCGCGAACCAGCGTTACAATTACTTCATCGCCGGTTACGGCCCGGACGGACGCGGCGCGGTGGTCAACAACGGCAACGGCGTGACCACGAGCAGCGGCCTCAGCAACGTGACGCTCACGGCGGACGCGGCCATTGGCACCTTCGGCTTCGATGGCGAGGGCGGGCGCATTGACATCGGCGCGGGCTACGGCCTGATTGACGGCGGCGGCAACCGCCTCGTGAAGCTCGGCAACGGACGCCTTTCCATCCGCACGTCCAACACCGTCAACCTCCTGGATCTCGTGGTCAGCAACGGCCTCGTCTATGGCGAGAACTTCAGCTACAACCTCGGCACCAGCGCGGTCGTTTATGCCGGCGCGTCGCTCGGCATTTACTCGGCGGCGGCAACCTTCCGCACGAACAACACCGTGGTGCGATTGGAAGGCGGCTCCCTCACCGGCGGCGGCCAGACGGCGGGCGCGAACTCGAACTTCTGGACCGGGCCGATCCTCGTGAACCAGCCCTCCGTGCTCAACGCCGGCATCATCAACGGCCTCGCCGACCACGTTCTCACGCACAACCTCGTCGGCTCCTCCCTGCTCTCGGTGGTGGGCAACAACAACCGCCGCTTCGAGCTGTGGACGAATAACGACGCAACCTTCAGCGGCCCGTGGTCCATCAACAACGGCGCTATCCTCCGCACGGCGAACGACGGCACGCTCGGCTCCGGCGCGATCACCAACCTCGGCACCCTCGAGTGGTCTTCGACGAACGCCTACACCTTCGCGCAGTCGCTCACGGCTCCGTTCGGCTTCGGCACCTTCCGCCAGATGACGAACGCCTCCAGCGCCGGCGCGGTGACGTTCAACGGTGCGGTGGCGCAAAACAACATTGGCGCACAGAGCGGCGAGAACGCGAGGCCCATGACCTTCGCCAGCACCGCGACCGTGCAGGCGGGAACTTTGAGCGTAGGCATCTTGCCGGCGCCGGGCAGCGGCCGGCTCATCATTGATGCCGGCGCCACCGTGAACGTGGGCAACTACTTCCTCGGCGACCAGAGCGGCCAGACCGGCGTGGTCGTGCAGGCCGGCGGGGCCGTCACCGTCACCAACCAGTTCCGTCTCGCGCACTGGCCGAACAACGTCAGCACCTACACGCTCAACGACGGTTCGTTGACCATGACTCTCAACGCGGCGGCCAATCCCTCCGGCGCGGCCGAGCAGAACGGCGGCTTCTACGTCGGCATTGATGGCGTCGGCATCTTCAACCAGAACGGCGGCACCGTCACCACGCCGAACCTCGTCATGGACAACCGCCTCACCTCCGTCCTCGGCCTGGAAACGAACACCTACAATCTGAACGCCGGCACCCTGAACATCGGACGCTGGGGCATCCAAAGCCCGGTCTCGACCTACCAGATTAACCTCGGCGCGGGCACCCTCGCCGCGTCCGTGAACTGGACCTCCGTGCTCCGCATGGCGCTCACCGCCATCCCCGGCGTGACCATCAACCCCGGCGCGAACACCATCACGCTCGGCGGCCCGCTCGGCGGCGGCGGCGGCTTGCTAAAGGAAGGCTCGGGCGGACTCATGCTCAACGGGTTCAGCACCTTCACCTCGGACATCTACGTGAACAACGGCACGCTCGGCGGCACCGGCGCGGTGAGCGCCTACGTGCTGATTGATGCGCCCGCCACCTTCGCCCCCGGCCAGGCCGGTCCCGGCCTCTTCACGATCAGCAACAACAGCTTCGGCCTCGTCGGCACCATGCTCATGGAAGTCAGCCGCAACGGCGCGACCCTGACCAACGACCGGCTGCGCGTCTTCACCGGCGACATCGCCATGAACGGCGCGCTCGTGGTGACGAACATCGGCGGCCCGCTGCTCGGCGGCGAAGTGTTTGACCTGCTCGACTCGGACACTTTCAGCGGTGCCTTCACCACCATAGACCTGCCCGTCCTCGCGCCGAACCTCTCGTGGGACACCACGCAGCTTTACGTGGACGGCACCATCCGCGTGGTCGGCACGCCGAGCATCGTCCCGCCGGTGCCCAACATCACCGCTTACGTTGGAGACAACATCAACATCGTCTCCGGCGCGTCCGGTTTCGCCCCTCTCACGAACCAATGGAGCAAGAATGGCGTGAATCTCGTCAACGGACCCACCGGCAACGGC
>JANNGC010000819.1:0-10039 GCA_031380445.1 Pedosphaera sp. | reverse complement strand
CTCGCCGGAAGCCACGGTAATAAACGAGAGGCCGTTCAGGGTCTTCTTCGATTTTTCGCAACGCGGCTCCGACTTTGCTCAGAAAATCATCACCGAGTTCCGGTCGAACCTTGTCGTAACGGTCACGGGCCTTGGCGAGGTCCGCCTCGGCGCGAGGGCGAATCAGCAGCAGCCACTTCATGCGCGGCGGCGCAGGCGGGCTTCCACTTCGCTCCACGGAGAACCGGCATCGCGGGTGGATTCGTAATCGGCCAGTTCGCGGTCGAGCATGGCCTTCTCATCAGGCGATGGACCGCCGCGCAGCGCGGCCTCTTCCTCTATCCGCCACAGTTCGCCAAGGATTTCTCCACGCGCGCTCGCGTCGAGCTTCGGCAATTCGGCAAGAATGTCGGATTTGCTCATGGCGGCAGTGTAGAGCAGTTGGGTTTCCCGCTCAACGGGTTACTTCCCGCAGCACTGCTTGAACTTCTTCCCGCTGCCGCAAGGGCAGGGGTCGTTGCGCCCGACCTTCGGGCCAGTGCGGATCGGCTGGGCCTTGGACACGGCTTCGCTCGCCTCGCTGACCACGTCGGAGGCGTTGCCCGCCTGGGCGGATGCCGCGCTGCCCATCGTGTCCACGCTGCTGTGCTGGGTCTGCTTGGGCATGGAGCGCAGGAAATTCTCGAAGGCCATCATGCTCGATGCGCTGCGGAAGATGTTGTGGCAGACCTCGGTCTTGATGTTGACCATCAGCTCGTCGAACAGGCTGAACGCCTCCGCCTTGTACTCGAGCAACGGGTCGCGCTGGCCATAGGCGCGCAGGCCGATGGAGTTGCGCAGCGAGTCCATGTTGTAGAGATGCTCCTGCCACAGCTTGTCGATGGCGCTGAGGATGGTGTAGCGCTCGATGGACTTGAGCGCGTCGGGCTGCTCGAAACTGATTTTCAGCTCGTAAGCCTTGCGCACCGCGTCGGCGATGTGCGTGCAGACGGCGAACTGCGCGGGCGTGAGTCCGTCGAAGGCGCTGCCGGGCACGGGTGCGTCCTTGGCGTTTTCCGCGAGGCCGGTGAGCTGCTCTTCGGTGAAGCCGAGCGGGAAGTTCAAGTTCACCCAGTCGGCGAGGCCGCGGATGTTCCATTCGCTCACGTCCTCAGTGGAGGTGAACTCGTCCACCTTGCTGATGACGACTTCCTCCATGATGTCCATGAGGCGGTCGCGCACGTCGTCACCGTGGATGATTTCGTTGCGGAAGCCGTAGAGGACTTCGCGCTGCTTGTTCATCACGTCATCGTATTCGAGCGTGCGTTTGCGGATCTGGAAGTTGTGCTGCTCGACGCGTTTCTGCGCCGTCTCGATGGAGCGGTTGAGGAGCGGATGTTCGAGTTCCTGATTTTCCTCCAGGCCGACGCGTTCCATGACCTTCACGATGCGGTCGCTGCCGAAGAGGCGCATGATGTCGTCCTCCAGCGCGATGAAGAAGTGCGATGAACCCGGATCGCCCTGGCGCGCGCAACGTCCGCGCAACTGACGGTCAATGCGCCGCGCTTCGTGACGCTCCGTCGCGAGGACGTGCAAGCCGCCGAGATCGGCGACGCCCGGCCCGAGTTTAATGTCCGTGCCGCGGCCCGCCATGTTCGTGGCGATGGTGATGGAACCGCGCTGTCCGGCGCGCGAAACAATTTCCGCTTCCTGCTCGTGATACTTCGCGTTGAGCACGGAGTGAATCAGCCCTTCGCGCTTCAACATCTTCGAAAGCTGCTCACTGACATCCACGGAGACGGTGCCGACGAGAATCGGGCGTCCGAGCGCGTGAACTTCTTTGATCTCGCGCAGCACCGCGGTGAACTTCTCGCGCTTCGTTTTGTAAACCGTGTCGTGCTTGTCCTTGCGCGCAATGGGGCGGTTCGTGGGGATGACGAGCACGCCGAGTTTGTAAATGTCGAGGAACTCGCCGGCCTCCGTTTCGGCGGTGCCGGTCATGCCCGCGAGCTTCAGATAAAGGCGGAAGTAATTCTGAATCGTGATCGTCGCGTAGGTCTGCGTCTCGCGTTCGATCTCCACGCCTTCCTTCGCTTCCACGGCTTGGTGCAAGCCATCGCTCCAGCGCCGGCCCGTCATCAGACGGCCCGTGTTCTCGTCCACGATGAGGACTTTGTTTTCCTGCACCACGTACTGCACGTCCTTAAGGTAGAGCGCGTAAGCCTTGAGCAACTGCGCGATGGTGTGAATCTGCTGCGCCTTGACCTCGAACTCCTGCTGCACCTTCTGCTTCTTCTCCAGCCGCTGCTTCGGATCAAGGTCGGCGGCAATGTCGATCTCTGTGTAAGCGGACGCGACATCCGGAAGCATGAAGGCGTCCGGGTCTTGCGGCGAAAGGAAGGCGCGGCCCTTCTCGGTGAGATCCGCGTCGTGGCTCTTTTCTTCGATGGCGAAGAAGAGTTCTTCCTTGTTCGCGTACAAATCTTTCTTCGACTGATCGGCGTGCAGCGAAAGCTCCGCCTTGTTCATCAGTTTGATGTTCTCCGTGTCTTCGAGCACGCGCTTGAGATCGTCGGAGCGCGGGTTGCCGAGCTTGACGCGGTAGAGCAGGAGGCCGATTTCGCGTTCGACTTCGTCGGGATGCTCCGGCTTGGCGCCGCCGGCAGCCGGGCGCAGCTTCTTAATCAAGTCCTCGGCTTCTTTCAGGAAGCGCGAGCAGAGGCGTTCTTGATTGCGGACGAGTCCTTCAATCACCGGCTTGAACTTCACGTACTGATTATTATCCGCGCCCACGACCGCCGGGCCGCTGATGATGAGCGGCGTGCGCGCTTCATCAATCAGGATGGAATCCACTTCGTCCACGATGGCGAAGTAATGACCGCGCTGCACCTGCTCCTCCGCGCGCTGGGCCATGCCATTGTCGCGCAGGTAATCAAAACCGAACTCCGCGTTCGTGCCGTAGGTGATGTCGCAGTTGTATTGCTCGCGGCGGACGTGCGGCGGCTGGTCATGAAGAATGCAGCCGACGGTGAGGCCGAGAAATTGATAGACCGCGCCCATCCACTCGCCGTCGCGCGCCGCGAGGTAATCATTCACCGTCACGACGTGGACGCCGCGCCCGGTGAGCGCATTGAGATACACCGGCAGCGTCGCGACGAGCGTTTTGCCTTCGCCGGTCGCCATTTCCGCAATGCGCCCGCCGTGCAACGCCATGCCGCCGATGAGCTGCACGTCGAAATGCACCATCTCCCACTTGAGCGGATGCCCGCGCACGATGACGTCGGTGCCGCACATCCGGCGCGCGGCGTTCTTCACCACGGCGAAGGCTTCGGGGAGAATCTCGTCGAGGCGGCGTTTCAGCTCCTCGTTGTCGGTGATTTTGGAAAGCTCGTCCTTCCACGCGGCGGTCTTCTGCCGCAGCACGTCGGCAGGTTGATTTTGCAACTCCGCCTCGTGCTGGTTGATGGCTGCCACCCGCATACGAAACCGTTTTACCTCCCGGTCGTTCTTCGAGCCGATGAGTTTCTTGACGATGAATCCGATCATTTTTAGAAAAGTGGCGCGAAGCTACGGGAGGGGCAAAAGGGCGTCAAAGACTTTGCAGGCGCAACAGGACATGGCTTCCAGCCTGGCTAACAAACTGAATTGTCCGTTGGTTGAAAGTGGTTGTGCGGTTGCAAGTGCGCGCCGTTCCCCTCACCCCAGCCCTCTCCCCAGCGGAGAGGGAGAATCGCATTCAGCCTCACCACCAGAGAACACGCCCGACTCGACGAACGCGGCATGACTGGCTCCCTCTCCTCCGGGGAGATGGCTGGGGTGAGGGGATGGGCGCGCTACAAAACCCATCGCTTCATCTGTTACTGCGGATTTTTTATGGGGGACAGGCCGGAGGCCGCGTTCTACTTCACAACTTCCCGCAGCGCGGCCAGACACCGCGCGTTCTCCGCCGGCGTGCCCACCGAGATGCGAATCCACTCCGGCAATTGATACCCCGCCATCGGGCGCGTGATCACGCCGCGCTTCTGCAACTCGCCCCAGACCCGCGCGCCGTCGCCAACTTTCACGAGAATGAAATTCTCGAACGACGGCACGAACTCCAGTCCCAGTTCGCGCAACGCAGCCTCGTATTGCTGCAACCCCGCCGCGTTGTTCGCGCGCGTGCGGGTGACGTGTTCCATGTCGTCCAGCGCCGCGAGCGCCGCCGCTTGCGCGAGCAGGTTCGTGTTGAACGGCTGACGAATCTTCTCCAACCCCGCCACCAGCGTCGGATGCGCCACGCCGTAGCCCACGCGCAATCCGGCCAGCCCGTAGATCTTCGAGAACGTCCGCATCAGGATCAGGTTCGGGAATTCACCGCTGCGGATCAGCGGCAGCAAATCCGGCGCGTCGTCCAGAAACTCAATGTACGCCTCATCCATCACCAGCAGCACATGGCGCGGCACGGCCCGCACCAGCTCCAGCAACTCCGCCGTGGGCGCGAGCGTGCCGGTGGGATTGTTCGGGTTCGCTACGAACATGAGGCGCGTGCGCGGCGTCACCGCGTTCAGCATCGCGGGCAGGTCGTGGCCGAAAGTTTTCGCCGGCACCGTGACCAGCTTCGCGCCGAAGAGCGCTGTGACGATCGGATACACCGCGAAGCAATACTGCGACACCACCACCTCCGACTCCGCATCGAGCAGCGCGTGCGCGACAAACTCGATGATGTCATTCGAGCCGTTGCCGAGGACGAGGTTCTGCGGCGTGACGCCCAGTTTCTCCGCCAGCTTGCGCTTGAGGTAGAAGCCGTTGCCGTCGGGATACAGATGCGTCTGCTTCAGCGCCGTCTCCATCGCCGCGAGCGCGAGCGGCGAGGGGCCGAACGGATTTTCATTCGACGCCAGCTTGATGATATCCGCCGCCGGCATCCCCAGTTCGCGCGCGACTTCTTCAATAGGCCGCCCCGGCTGATAGACCGGCAGATTCTTCAAAGACGGATTCAATGGCAGTGTCATGAGATTTATTTGGCTGCGTTCCACGCGCGGCGAAATTACCGGGGAACATTCCTTTTCCGCAAATACCTTGTCTGCTTTCGCCGGGTGCGGCTGTTTAATAGGTGAGATGCAACACCCGTCCGACGCGCAACTGCTCCGCGACTACGCCGCGCGCGGCTCCGATCCCGCCTTTGCCGGGATCGTGGCGCGGCACACGGACCTGGTGTATTCCGCCGCCCTCCGCCAGACCGGTTCACCGGAACTGGCCCGCGACCTGGCCCAGAGCGTCTTCACCGATCTCGCGCGCAAGGCCGGCGCGCTGGCGCGACCGCTCGACGAACACGCCTCGCTGGCCGGCTGGCTTTACCAGGCCACCCGCTTTGCCGTCCTCACCGCGCGGCGCGAGGAACGCCGCCGCCTGGCCCGTGAGAAAATGGTTATGGAACAATTCGATCCCGCGCCCGCCCCGGACGACACCTGGGCCGCCCTCGCCCCCGTGCTCGACGAGGCCATGGCCGAACTCGGCGACGCCGACCGCGAAGCCGTGGTGCTCCGCTATTTTAAGAATCTGGATTTTTCCGCCGTGGCCGTGGCGCTGGGCGTGAGCGAAGCCGCCGCGCAAAAGCGAGTGAGCCGCGCCGTGGAACGCCTGCGCGACTTGATCGCCAAACGCGGCGTCACCACCGGCGCGAGCGGGCTGGTGGTTTTGATTTCGGCCCACGCCGTCCTCGTCGCTCCCGCCGGATTGAGCGCGACCCTGGCCACCGCCGCTTTGGCGGGAACCACTCTGATCACCGCCGCCACCGCCACCGTTGGGAAAGCCATTGCCATGACTACACTGCAAAAAACTCTCATCACTGCCGCGCTTGCCGCCGCTGTCGGAATCGGAATCTACGAAGCTCGCCGAGCATCAGACTTCCGAAACCAAATCAGCACGCTCGAACAGCGACAAGCCGCGCTGACCGAACAACTGACGAGTGACCGCGACGAAGCCACACGCCAACTCGCCACGCTGCGCGGAGAGAATGACCGCCTGAACCGTAATACGCCCGAACTGCTCAGGCTGCGCGGTGAAGTAACCACGCTACGCCTGGAAAATGCCGGGCTGTCTGCGGCGCGGACCAACGCATCCGCCAAATCCAAAACGCCCGAGACGATTTACGCCGCCATCGGCGCGGCCACCCCCGAGGCCGGACTTCGGAGGTTGGTGACGGCTGCGAAAATGAGCGACACCAGCAGTGCGTCCAATTTTCTTGGCTGGCGGATCGGGCAGGATGTCCCGCAGGAGACGGCCGAAAAAATTCGGGGAGCGACGGCGCGCAGCATCACCAACACCTTTGCCAATACCGCGAGCATTCGGATTGTGAACCAGCAGATGGAGAACGACGACTTGGTGCGGGCGCGCGTCGAAGCGGTCGAAGAAAGTGGAAAGGTAAAATATCTGGAACTTCGCTTCGCCCGCGAAGGCGCAGAGTGGAAACCTGTCGTGGACATCCGCCGCACCCGCCCATCAGGAACAACTTTTGAAACCACGTTTGGTCTTCCCGTAACGCCGGAACTTGGACCGATGGATCAAATGGCGGAACTCGGGCCGACGAACCAAATAAAGTCCTCTAAGCAATTCATTCCTCTACGTCCGAAACCCCAAGGCGGCGCGCAGTGAAGCTCCGTAGGAGCGGCCTCTTGGTAGAAACCCGCCGTCCACCACCCCAAGCTCCGTCGGAGCGGCATATTCCCAACACGATGCCGCTCCTACGCGGCTGGGAAGAACCGCGCGCCCGGTCGTGGAACGCGGCTCAGGCCTGAAAGGCCGTCCTTCGTCAGCCCAGGGCAAAGCCCTGGGTTCGGGTGCCGTTCGGTAACCAGCCCTGTAAGGGCGGAACTCCGGGCCGTTCGTGCCGGGTTCTGTACCGCCCTTTCAGGGCTGGACCGCAACGCGCCTCCGATCCAGGGCTTTGCCCTGGGCTGTCGAATGTCGCCCCGTTGGGGCTGAGAAACCCGGCCCGTTCCTTTACCCATTTCTTCGCCGCCTGCGGTCGCCCGTTCCCCGCCCAAAAATAATTTCACTTTCCCTGTCAGATTTCGCCGCCAACCGCCCTTTATAGGTTGAAAGCCAGTTCCAAAACATTAACCAAAGGAAAAACCATGAGCTATCCGCACCACGAAATGATGGGCGCACTTGACAGCACCCTTCAGTTCTGGCGGTCGAGAAGATTTCCCCACACTGGGCTGCCTTCTTCCTACTTCGCCTTCACATCGTAGCAGAGCAGCACGTCTTGATCGCGGATGTAGAGCTTGCCGCCGTGGATGACCGGGTGCGGCCAGCTTTCGCCGAGCTTGCTGGCGAGGCGGAAGGAGCCTTTGAGGTTGTAACCCTTCGTCGTGGCTTCGATGAGCGCCATGGTCGCGTCCTGGTAACGGAAGTAGAGGTGGCCGTCGGCATAGACAATGGCCGCCGAGCCGGAGCCAGGGCCGCGTTCCTTGCCCCAGACGACTTTGCCGGTGAGAAACTCGACGCAGGTCGGAAAACCGTTGTTGTGCCCGTGGCCCAGGTAAATGTGGTCGCTGAGAAGAATCATGCCGCCGTGGTGATTCTGCAGATCCTTCGCTCCGAGATAATAAACTTCCTCGGCTTTCACGCCGTCGCCGTCCTTCGAGAGCTTGAGCAGCGCGCTGCCGCCGTCGCCATAACCGCTGGAGCCGAAGACGTAGTCGCCCTTGATGAGGGGCGTGGGGATGTCGGCGGTGCTGTTGGCAATCTTGTTGTAGCCCCAGAGAAATTTGCCGTCGCTGGCGCGCACGCTGGCGAGGCCGCGGCCCATGAGGGTGATGTATTGTTTCACGCCCGCGCCTTGCGAGATGATCACGCCGGTGTAGCCCGCGCCGTCCTGGCCTTTGCGACCGAGATTGGGAATCTCCGACTTCCAGATGAGTTCGCCCGTGCGCTTGTTGAGCGCGGCGATGCCGGCGTTGGTCGCACCAGGCACGACGATGAGGCGGTCGCCGTCCACGAGCGGAGATTCGCTGTAGCCCCAGCTCGACATGCATTTGCCGCCGAAGTCGGTGCCGTAATTCTTTTTCCAAAGCACTTTGCCGGTCGCGGTCTCGAGGCAGGCGAGGTCGCCGTCGTTGCCCACGGCGAAGAGGAGCGGGCCGTCCACGGTGGGCGTGCCGTTCGGCTGCGGGTCGCGGTTCGTGGTGATGGCGGTGGACCAGATTGGTTTGCCATCGGCGAGATTGAGCGCCGTGACGAAGACGCCGCGCTGACCGTTCTTGTTGATCGAGCCTTGGGTGAAGAGGCGTCCGTTGGCGATGGCCACGCTGGACATGCCGCGGCCGAGGCCCTTGATGCGCCAGGCGAGCGGCGGGCCGTTGGTGGTCCATTCCTTCAAGAGGCCGGTCTCGGTGGAGATGCCGTCTTGCTTCGGCCCGCGCCACTGCGGCCAGTCGTTCGCGGCGTGGAGCAGGGCGGTGGAGCAGAGCAACGAGAGTGCGAGCGTGAGCTTAAAGTTCATGGCGGTGGTGACTGTTTTGTGCGGGAGGGAATGGCAGCTTGGGGCGCTTCGGGCAATGGCAAAGTTGCGCCCGTAAGACGGGAAGAATGCCGCGAACACCAGCTCGTGAATGGAGCGCGGCATTCATGCCGCTTCAACTCTCGTCAGCCGGTTAGTGTAAATTTATTTGAACGCAACCGAACCGAGAACATGGAAGCGGCATAAATGCCGCGCTCCGGCCGCGATGCGCCTGCGGTTCAGTCAGCTCGCTCCCGCACCACCCGCACCGACACCCGCCGCGCCTGCGGGATGATGAACTTCTTCACCTCCACCGTCACGGCACGCGGGCCGAAGTCTTCGAGAATCATCTGCGCGAGGTCCACGGCCAGCGTCTCGATGAGCTTCCAATGCACGCCGTCGCCGAAGGCCAGCAGCCGTTGCGTCACCGCGTAGTAGTCAATCGTGCCGCCCAGTTCGTCCGCCACGGCGGCGGCGCGGAAGTCGTGCGTCATCTCAATGGTGAGCAACAGGCGTTGCGGCTGCGCGCGCTCCTCGTCCGGCACGCCCACGCAGTAGGAGACTTCGAGATCGGTGATGGTAATGGTGTCCATAAAGTTAATGACGAATGACGAATTAAGAATGACGAAGTGCTTCGAGCAACACGCGCGTCGGTGTGTTCAAGTTCAGCTTCATCGCCTCGCCCAGCGGCAGCCAGCGGAACTCCTGCGCTTCGTGGTTCAGGATCACGTCCAGCGGCTCGCACGCGGTGCAGCGGTAATTCAACAGCACGAAATGCGCGTCGCGATAAAACTCTTTTGACCCGATGCAATCCTGCACCAGCACGAACTCGATGTCGTCCACGTCTAGGTTCGTCTCCTCCTTCAACTCGCGGCGCAACGCATCCACGCACGATTCGCGGCCGTGGACTTTGCCGCCGGGAATGCCCCACATGCCCGACCACTTATGCGTGCGGAACATCAGCACGTCGCCCGTGCGCGGATGAAAAATCGCCGCGCCGACGGTGACGATGGGCGGCGGAGTTGCGCCATTCGCCGCCGGCTGCAAGGACATCTCCTGCCGCGTGAGCAGCCCGCGCAATTCGCCGAGATGCTCGACGATCAAGTCCGGCTCCGCGAGGCGCAGTTGCGCGAGATCATTGTAGCCCGTGAGCACGCCCACGGAATGAATGCCGCCATGCTTGGCCGTCTCGATGTCGTGCTGCATGTCGCCGATGAAGAGCGTTTCGCCGGGCGCGAGCTGATGTTGCTCCAGGATGAAATGAATCTTCTCCCGCTTGTCGCGCACACCCACGAACGCCTCATCAATGAATTCCACAAACGCCGCCGTCTCCGCCTGCGCGCGCCAGTGACTCTGATGCACCGCCGTCAGCACGAAGGTGCGCAGCCCGCGCGCGCGGCAGAATTCCAGAAACTCGCGTGCGTGGGGCAGGGGCGTGATGGAGTCCTGACATTCCTTGAACCGCCCGTGGAACCACAGCTCCAGTTGCTCCATCGAAACGCTGGGCAGGAACTTGTCGTAGAACTTTTTGAACGGCAGACAGAACTCCGCGCGGAACTGATCACGCGACATTTCCGCCATGCCCGCCTGGCGAAAGAC
>JANNGC010000784.1:0-9090 GCA_031380445.1 Pedosphaera sp. | reverse complement strand
TCAGAAGATTCTTCCGCTGGGCCAGCGAAAGAATTTCGCGCAGCCGGGTGGGGCTGGGCAGATGTTTGCGCAGCGGCTCAAACTTCTCGGCGAGCGAATCGTTCAGTTGTTGCGCGGTCATCTCGACCGGCGGCGATTCGCCCCGGTCACGCAGCGCGGTGTCAAACTCATACCAGAGCGTGAGCAGGACAAGCGTGGCGTCGAGCTTGAGCGTGAGCAGAAAATCCCGGCCCTGCGGCACGGCCTGCACGGTGCGCTCCTGATGATCCCAATGGAGCTTGAGATCAAGCAGGCCGGCGAATTCCTCCACCCAAGGGCGGTTCTGGTGGCTCCAGTGGTAAAGCCCGTTCTGCGAAGGTTCAAAGCCGAGAATGGAACCGTGGGCGAGCAGTTCCCGCAGCGCCTCGCCCAGCCGCTCCCGGTCGTGCGGGTCGAGCCGGGCGATCAGGCCGCCGGGTTGTGGTTGTGAACCGGGGTCCGTCATCTCTTCACCAGCGTGAACCGCTCGATGCGGTATTGGAGTTTCGGGTCGAACTCGCCGGTGTCTGCCTCCAAGTCGCGACGCGGCACCCGCACCTCGAAACGCGCATCCGCCGAACGCGCGTGCAAGAGACAGGCGATGAGACTGGCCACATCCTCGTCGTTGTGAACGTGCTCGCGCAGCAGGTCGCCGGAACTCCACGCCGCGCCGGGTTCGCCCGGCAGCGCGGTGACGAACCGGTTGGCGCGGCTGGTTGTCAGCGAGTCGCGCATATTGTTCCCCAGTTGCGCCAGCGCGCGGTCGGCCTGTCGCGGATCGGCATCCTCCAGCGGTTCGATCTCGCCGGCCGCGCGGCGCAGACGCGGCGTGTAGAGCGATTCCAATCCGCCGAAAAGCCGGGCGTCGTGCAGGCGCAAGGCGGGGAGTTCCAGGCCAAGGGCGTCCACCTCGGCGACGCGCCGTCCGGCAAAATGACGGTTGAGCGTCTCGAAGAACGTCTGGACGCGGGCGCGGTTCTCGCTCGTCGTCTCCTGCAAGTAGCGGAAGCGCCCTTGCGAACGGCGGGCGAATTCCGCCGTGCGCCGGTCAATGGCATCGGCCAGCGGTTCGACCTGGTGCAACATCTCTTCCAGATCGTTGATCCGCAGACGCACGCGCGCCATCGCCGCCTCCGCCGTGAGAGATAGCTCGCGGCGCATGACTTCGGACTGCATCTTGGTGGTGAGGTCGGCGTGGGAAGACAGGCTTTCCAAGGCCCGGCGCGTTTCGGCGAGCCTTGAGGGCAGGCGCGCGTGAACAAGTTGGGCGTAACAGGTGCGCCCGATGCGTTCGGCAAACTGGTCGAGAAACAGCTCGAGGTTTTCCTGGAGCGTGGTGGCCGCAAGCTGCTGTTTGGTGTGGCGCTCGATGGACTTTTGCATCCCGCGCAGCTCCGTGAGACCGGCTTGGAGGTTTTCAACGCTCGTCTCGATCTGCGCCCACGGATTATCCTGGAGCGCGTCCAGGTTCAACTCGCCGCCTCGTGCGAGCGTGACGCAGACGTTGACCAGCTTGTCGGAAAAGAACGCTGCTTCAGGGAACGCGATCTTACGGAGCGCGTGCAGCAGATGGGTGCCGTTGGCATCAAAAAACACGAGCCGCTGCCAGTCCGTACGTGCTTCTTCCTGCAACCAGCCGGCGGTGCGCAACGTGTCGAGCACGGTCCGCGCCCGCTCGCGGTTCGTGGCGGTTTGAGAAACTGACTCATCGCCCACGTCCGCCAAATCCTCGTGTTGCTCCACGACCTGCTCCACCAAGGCCAGCGCCTCCTCGCGGTCGATTCCCTGATTCCGCTGCCCCGCCTCGTGTTCCAGCGCGTCGAGCGCGTCCACGTAGAGCCGCGCCAGCGGGCCGGCCAGAATGCCGAAGAAGTTCTTCCCGACTTCGCGGAAGAGTGCTGTGGAAAAATTGTGATTCATTTTGTCGCGCGCGCCGTTTCGATTCGCGCAGCCGGCTTGGCCGGGCTGCCAAAGTTTTTGCAGCCTTCGCTAGTGACGCTGGTGATCAAAGCGGGAACAGATTCGTCAGATCGTCTTTGCTTGGCGAGTGGAAACAAGCGTTCATCTCGTGCTCACCGAAAGCCACGCTCCTTCACTCGCGGCTCACGAAGAACTGTTCGATGAGGCCGCCGGGCTGGCGGTACATCAGCACGCGCAACTCGCCGTCGGAAAAAATCAGCCGCGTGGTGGTGACTTCCAGCCCGCCGCGCTCGTTGATGCTGAGGACTTCGGCTTTCTTCGGCGTGCCGTAACGTTTCAGTCGCTTGGCCGCGCCCGCGACTTTCTCGTCGGTGAGGTAGAGGTTGAATTCCTCCGCGAATTGCGCGCGGTTGATTTTGCCTTTCTGCATTTGCGCAAAGACCGTCTTCACCGTTTCCGGTGCGGCGGGTCCGGTGATGGCGGGGACGTTCGACGGCTCCTTCAACAGCAGCGAAAAAATCTGGCCGGGCAGCGGACTCATGCCGCCTTCGAGATTGCACATCATGATCACGGCGGAGCGCGTGGAGGGAATCATGGAGTTGTAGGTGTTGAAGCCGCTGACCGCGCCGTTGTGGGAAATCGTCGGGCGTCCGCTCTGAGTTGTCACCCGCAGGCCGCAGCCGTAATCGCTCTTCTTCCCGGTCGAGAGCTGGCACGCGGTGGTCATCTGCGCGTACGATTCGGGCTTGAGAACTTTGCCGCTCATCAGCGCAAGGTTCCACTTCACCAGATCGAGCGGCGTGGAATAAATGCCGCCCGCGCCGCGCAGCCAGCCCGCGCCTTCCGGCGGAATCACGGCCGGCTCGCTGAGTGCGAAGATCTGGTAGCCCGTTGCCAGACGTGGGTCTTTGGTGTCGAGTTCGTAGATTGTTTGCGTCATGCCGAGCGGCTGGAAAATTCTCCGCGCGAGAAACGCACCGAGATTTTCACCACTGACTTTTTCCGCGATGCGACCGAGCAGAATATAGCCGGTGTTGCTGTACGAGTATTTGCTGCGCGGCTCGAAATCGAGTTTACCGCCCGCGTATTGGCGAATGAGTTCATCTTCCGCAATGGGTTGCAACATGCGCCGGTCGAGAAAATCCAGGGGGTAATAATCCGGGTAGCCCGAGACGTGATTCATCAAGTCGAGCAGCGTGATGTCCGCCGCACGCGTGAGGTTCGGATAATATTTCGCCACGGGATCGTGGACGGACAATTTTCCATCTTCCGCGAGCAGCAGAATCGCCGCGCAAGTGAACTGCTTCGACACCGAGCCGATGGCGAAGATCGTGTTCGTCTCCACCGCGCGCCCGTCCTGCAACGAGCGTTTGCCGTAGCCTTTCGCGAGCACGACCTGACCATCTTTCACAACCGCGACGGAGAACCCGACGCGATTGTTCTGCTTCACTTGTGCAGAGAGAAAGGCATCGATGCCAGATACGTCGAAGGTGTCGGGCAGTCTGGGCAAAGGTGTCAAAGCCCGGAGCGACAAAGTGAAGCAAGTGAACAACAGAACGGCGGGCGCGAAGCGAATTCTCATGGGCCAAGATTCAATCCCTGATAGCTGCAGAATTCAATCCCCACAAAAAGGCGAGGCTGCCTCGCTTGCGCAAGACAGCCTCGCTGAATGTTTCGGGAGACGGATTAGTAATCCATGCCGCCCATGCCGCCGCCGCCGCCGTGACCGTGGTGGTCACCGCCGCCGCCTGACTTCTTGTCCTTCTCCGGCGCTTCAGTGATGAGGCACTCGGTGGTGAGGAGCAGGCCCGCGATGGAGCTGGCGTTCTGGAGCGCGCTGCGCGTGACCTTCTTCGGGTCCACGACGCCGGCTTTCACGAGGTCTTCGTATTCGCCAGTGGCGACGTTGTAACCGTCGTTGCCCTTGCGCTTGCGAACTTCCTGCACGATGACGGAACCTTCTTCGCCACCGTTCTGCGCGAGCGTGCGAAGCGGAGCCTCAACGGCGCGCTGCACAATGCTCACGCCGATCTGCTCGTCGTCGTTCGCGCCTTTGACGGCTTCGATGGCCGGGATGCAGCGGATGAGCGCCACACCACCGCCAGGCACGATGCCTTCTTCAACGGCCGCACGGGTCGCGTGCAGCGCGTCTTCGACGCGGGCTTTCTTTTCCTTCATCTCGGACTCGGTCGCGGCGCCGACATTGATGACGGCGACACCACCGGCGAGCTTGGCCAGGCGTTCCTGGAGCTTCTCCTTGTCGTAGTCGCTGGTCGTCTCGTCGATCTGGCGGCGGATTTGATTCACGCGGCCCTGGATTTCGCTGCTCTTGCCGAGGCCTTCCACGATGGTCGTGTTTTCCTTGCCCACGACAATGCTCTTGGCGCGGCCGAGGTCACTCAATTCGAGGGACTCGAGCTTCACGCCCAAGTCTTCGCTGATGAACTTGCCACCGGTGAGGATGGCGATGTCTTCGCACATCGCTTTGCGGCGATCACCAAAGCCCGGCGCTTTGACGGCGCAGACGTTGATGGTGCCGCGCAGCTTGTTCACAACGAGAGTCGCGAGGGCTTCGCCTTCGACGTCTTCCGCGATGATGAGCAAGGGCTTGCCGATCTTCGCAACTTTCTCGAGGACGGGGAGAAGGTCTTTGAGGCTGCTAATCTTCTTCTCGAAGTTCAGCACGTAAGCGTCTTCGAGCTTCGCTTCCATCGTCTCCGCGTTGGTCACGAAGTACGGCGAGAGATAGCCCTTGTCGAACTGCATGCCTTCGACCACGTCGAGCGTGGTGTCGATGGACTTCGCTTCTTCGACCGTGATCGTGCCGTCCTTGCCGACCTTGTCCATGGCCTCGGCGATGATCTCGCCGATGGTCGTGTCCCAGTTGGCGGACACAGTCGCGACCTGCTTGATCTCTTCCTTGTCCTTGACCTTCTTGGCGATCTTGTCGAGGTGCGCGACCGCCGCGTCCACGGCCTTCTGGATGCCGCGCTGAATCGAGATCGGGTTCGCGCCGCTCGTGACGTACTTCAGGCCTTCGCGATAAATCGCTTCAGCGAGAACCGTCGCGGTCGTCGTGCCGTCACCAGCGATGTCGCTGGTCTTGCTCGCGACTTCGCGGACCATCTGCGCGCCCATGTTTTCATAAGCGCATTCCAGTTCGATTTCCTTCGCGACCGTGACGCCGTCCTTGGTCACCGTCGGGGAGCCGAATTTTTTGTCGAGGACGACATTGCGGCCTTTCGGGCCGAGCGTCGCTTTCACAGCGCGTGAAAGTTTTTCCACGCCACGGAGCAGGGCCTGCCGCGCGGCTTCATCAAATACCAATGTTTTAGCTGCCATAATTTTCTTAAGAGTTAATCAGTTGAGAGTTGAGAGTTACTCGATCACCGCGAGGATGTCGTCCGAGTTCAGGATTTTGTATTCCTTGCCGTCGAGTTTGATTTCGGTGCCGCCGTACTTGCTCACGAGCACGCGGTCGCCCTTCTTGACTTCAAACGGGACTTTCTTCCCGTTGTCGTCCGTCTTGCCGGTGCCCAGCGCCACGACGACGCTTTCCATCGGCTTTTCCTTCGCGGAATCAGGAATGATGATGCCGCCCTTTTTGGTTTCTTTTTCCTCGGCTGCTTCCACGAGCACGCGGTCGCCGAGAGGTTTGAGATGTACTGCCATAACTTTTTTGTTTGTTGCGTTTTGTTTTTTGGTTTGCGTGAAGCAAGTCCCGCCGCACGAGCGAACGGGAAAATTAAACGGGCTGCGATTCGTTAGAATCGCAGCCCTGAAACTTATTTCTTCTCATCCACGACTTCAGCGTCGATCACGCCTTCGTCTTTCTTAGCGTCGCCCTGCGGCTCGCTCGTCGAACCGGTTTCTGTACCAGTCGTTTGCGGGCCGGCTTTCGCCTTCTCCGAAGCGGCTTTGTAGAGTTCAGCGGACACGGCCTGCCAGGCTTCGTTCAGCTTCTCGCTCGAAGATTTGATCGCGGCAGAATCGCTGCCCTTCAGCGCTTCCTTCACGTCCGCCACGCACTTCTCGATCTTGCTCTTGGAGTCGCCGAAAATTTTCTCCGCGTTGTCCTTGAGCATTTTCTCCGTGCGATAGACCGCGCTGTCCGCCTCGTTGCGCGTCTCGATTTCTTCGCGGCGCTGCTTGTCTTCTTCCGCGTGCGCCTCGGCGTCCTTCTTCATCTTCTCGATTTCGTCCTTCGAGAGGCCGCTGCTCGCGGTGATGGTGATCTTTTGCTCCTTGCCCGTGCCGAGGTCTTTCGCGTTCACGTGCAAGATGCCGTTCACATCAATGTCGAACGTCACTTCGATCTGCGGCAGACCGCGCGGCGCGGGCGGAATGTCCGTGAGTTGAAATTTCCCAATCGACTTGTTGTCTTTGGAGAACTGGCGCTCGCCCTGGAGCACATGAATCTCCACGCCCGGCTGATTGTCGCTCGCGGTGGAAAAGACTTCCGACTTGCGCGTGGGAATCGTCGTGTTGCGTTCGATGAGCTTGGTGAACACGCCGCCGAGCGTCTCGATGCCGAGCGAGAGCGGAGTCACGTCGAGCAGGAGCACGTCTTTCACGTCGCCCTTGAGCACGCCGCCTTGAATCGCCGCGCCGATGGCCACGACTTCGTCGGGGTTCACGCCCTGGTGCGGCGGCTTGTTGACGAGCTTGTGCGCGGTCTCGACGACGCGCGGCATGCGCGTCATGCCGCCGACGAGCACGAGTTCATCAATCTTGTCCGCTTCGAGGCCGGAATCCTTCAGACAGTTGCGGACGGGAGCGATGGTGCGCTCGAACAGATCATCGCAAAGCTGTTCCATCTTCGCACGCGTCAGCTTCGAGCTGAGATGCTTCGGGCCGCTCGCGTCCGCCGTGATGAACGGCAGGCTGATGTCATACTGCTGCGAGCTGGAGAGCGCGATCTTCGCCTTCTCGGCTTCTTCCTTGATACGCTGGAGGGCGTCGGGCTGCTTGCGCAAGTCCATGCCCTGCTCCTTCTTGAATTCGTCGAGCATCCAATCCATCAGGCGATTGTCCCAGTCGTCGCCGCCGAGATGCGTGTCGCCGTTGGTGGCCTTGACCTCGAAGACGCCTTCGCCGATTTCCAGCACCGAGATGTCGAACGTGCCGCCGCCCAAGTCATACACGGCGATCTCTTCGTCTTTCTTCTTGTCGAGACCGTAGGCGAGCGAAGCTGCCGTCGGCTCATTGATGATGCGGAGGACTTCCAGACCGGCAATTCGGCCCGCATCCTTGGTCGCCTGACGTTGAGAATCGTTAAAGTAAGCGGGAACGGTGATAACAGCCTGGGTAATCTTCTCTCCAAGGCGCATTTCGGCGTCGGCCTTGAGCTTGGCGAGGATCATCGCGGAGACTTCCTGCGGGCTGTATTGCTGGGTCTTGCCTTCGGCTTCCACTTCGACCGCCGCGTCGCCGTTGCTGGCGCGAACAACCTTGTAGGGAACGCGCTTAATTTCCTCCTGCACCTCATCAAATTTCCGGCCCATGAAGCGTTTGATGGAGTACACCGTGTTACGTGAGTTTGTCACCGCTTGGCGCTTCGCCGCGTCGCCCACGAGACGCTCGCCAGTCTTCGTGAACGCCACGACGGACGGCGTGGTCCGCTTGCCTTCGGAGTTCTCCAGCACGAGTGGTTCGTTGCCTTCCATGACGGCCATGCAACTGTTGGTCGTTCCTAAATCAATGCCTAGAATCTTTGCCATAAAATGTTGTGCGGACTCGCTCCAAGCGAATCAACGCATCCCCTTCTAAGCAGTGCCAATACCGGAAGTTAGCCCTGATGAATAATAATCTAAGTCACGTATCCACAGTGACTAAACCTTCAACCTTCAACCTTCAACCTTCAACCTTGGCGCGTCCCACTGTCCCACCTGCGCCTACTCTGGCGCACAACTCGCCGCCTCCGTGACCTCCGGCGGTGGCACCCCGCGCCGGAGGTGAACGAGGAGCAGCCCGATGTCCGCTGGGGAGATGCCCGAGATGCGGCCGGCTTGCGCGATGGTCGCGGGGCGAATCTTCCCGAGCTTCTGCCGCGCCTCGTGGCGGAGGCCGACAACGCCCTCGTAGTTGAAGGTCACCGGAATCTCCTTCGCCTCTAGCGTCTTGAGCTTCTGCACGTCCAGTTCCTGACGGTCGATGTAGCCGGCGTACTTCACGGCGATCTCGACTTGCTGGACGACCTCCAGCGAGAGCGACTCGTCGCGCGAGGGCAGGGTGGCGTAAGTGACCTCGGGGCGACGGAGCAATTGCTCCAGCGTGTCCGCTCCCACCCGTGTCGTGGCGAGGCGCAACATCTCCCGGCCAATCGCCTCTCTCTTAGCCTCGAACAAAGCGAAATTACGCCCCGGCAACAGCCCCACCTCATGCCCCAGCTCGCTCAACCGCAAGTCCGCATTATCCTGCCTCAACAGCAACCGATACTCCGCCCGCGACGTGAACATCCGATACGGCTCCGTCGTGCCCTTGGTAATCAAGTCATCAATCAGCACCCCGATGTACGCCTGGTCGCGCCGCAGCACCACTCCCGCCCGGCCCGCCGCGCGCCGCGCCGCATTGATGCCCGCCATCAAGCCCTGCGCGCCCGCCTCCTCGTAGCCCGACGTGCCGTTAATCTGCCCAGCGAGGAACAGCCCGCTGCACACCTTCGTCTCTAGGCTCGCGTGGAGCTGCGTCGGGTCCGCGAAATCGTATTCCACCGCGTACGCCGGGCGCATGATTTCCGCGCGCTCGCAGCCAATGATCGTCCGCACCAAGTCCACCTGCACCTCGAAGGGCAGGCACGTCGAGAAGCCGTTCACGTAAATCTCATCCGTGGCGATGCCCTCCGGCTCCAGGAAGATCTGATGCCGCTCCTTCTCCGCGAACTTCACGATCTTGTCCTCGATGCTCGGGCAGTAGCGCGGCCCCACCCCCTCAATGACCCCCGAATACATCGGCGACTTGTGCAGGTTCGCGCGGATGATTGCCGCCGTCGCCTCCGTGGTGTGGGTGATGTAACAGGACAACTGCCCGCCGATCTGGTCTAGGATGGAGCCGGGGGGGTAGGGCGAGTGCGGAGTGCGGAGTGCGGAGTGCGGATTAGGCCCGGGCGGGCCGCTCGTCATCCCGGGAGCCTTCCCTAATTCCGTACTCCGC
>JANNGC010000753.1:0-2081 GCA_031380445.1 Pedosphaera sp. | reverse complement strand
AGACCAGACGCCTCGGGCTGCGCGGAGCGTTTGGAGTGCGGTCGCTTTAGCGCCGCTTTTTCACGCCCGACCACGCACGCTACGTCTGCGCCGATCCTGCCGCTTGTCGTGGCCCGTGGCGTCCGGCTAGTCTGCGCCCGTGTTCACCGGTCGCGATTTCAAAATGTTGAGGGGTGCTTTCGCGGCACTCTGCTTCGCGTTCGTTGCGCCGGCGTTTGCCGCCATTCCGGCGGAGGATTTTTTCACCAAGCAAATTCAGCCGGTGCTTCAGGAGAATTGCTTCAAATGCCACAGCCATTCGGGGGACAAGATCAAGGGTGGCCTCGTCGTGGATTCGCTTGATGGTTTGCTGACAGGCGGGGATTCCGGTCCAGCGATTGTGCCCGGCGATGTTGAGAAGAGCCTGCTCATCAAAGCCATCCGCTACACCGACCCCGATCTGCAGATGCCGCCGAAGGATAAGAAACTTTCGGCGCAACAAATCGCGTCGCTCGAACAGTGGGTGAAGGACGGTGCGGTGTGGCCGGGTCAGACGGGCAAGCCCAGGAAGGTGCGCGGGAAGATCACCGACGAGGATCGTAAGTGGTGGGCCTTCCAGCCACTCGCTAGGCCCATGCCGCCGAAAGTGGAAGACCAAGGCTGGGCGCGGAGCGATCTCGACCGTTTCATTTTCCAGAAGTTGCAGCAGAGCGGATTGAAGCCGTCCGGCGAAGCCCCACGCATCGCGCTCGCGCGCCGCGTCTATTTCGATCTCACGGGCCTCCCGCCCACGCCGGCGGAAATGGATTCCTTCGTCACCGACAAATCTCCTGACGCCTACGAGAAGCTCGTCGATCAACTGCTCGCCAGTCCGCGCTACGGCGAGCGTTGGGCGCGGCACTGGCTGGACCTCGTGCGCTACGCGGATTCGGACGGCTATCGCATCGATGACTTCCGCCCGACGGCGTGGCGTTATCGCGACTACGTGATCAACGCTTTCAATCAGGACAAGCCCTACGACGAATTTGTGCGCGAACAGATCGCGGGCGATGAAATGCAACCGCGCACGCCCGAGCGGATGATTGCCACCGGTTTCCTACGCCACTGGATTTACGAGTACAACAACCGCGACGCGGTCGGGCAGTGGGCCACGATTCTCAACGACCTTACGGACACGACCAGCGACGTGTTTCTGGGATTGGGCATGCAGTGCGCGCGTTGCCACGACCACAAGTTCGATCCGATTCTGCAGAAGGATTACTACCGGCTGCAGGCGTTCTTCGCGCCGTTCCTGCCGCGCGAGGACATCGACGTGGCGACCGAGGCCGAGCGCGCCGCGTATCGGGTGAAGCTGGCGAAGTGGGAGGAGATGACGAAGGAAGTGCGCGCGGAAATCGCCGAACTCGAAGTGCCGCATCGCAAGAAGGCGGACGAACTCATCTTGCCGAAATTTCCCGAGGAGACGCTGGCTCTGATCGAGAAACCGGTCGCGGCACGCACTCCGCTGGAACATCAGATCGCCGAACTGGCCTTCCGGCAGGTGACGTATGAGCACTACCGGATGAAAGTCACCGGCGCGGACAAGGAGAAGCACGTTGCGCTGCTCAAGAAGCTCGCGGCGTTCGATGAATTCAAACCCGCTCCGCTGCCGCAGGCCTTGCTTGTGACGGACGTGGGCGCGAGCGCGCCGCCGGTCGTCATCCCGAAGAAAGCGCCCACGCCCGTCGAGCCGGGACTGCTCACGCTGCTGGACGAGAAGCCGATGACGATTCTGCCGGTGCCGGGTCTGACGAACAGCACGGGCCGCCGCAGCGCGCTGGCGCACTGGCTGACGGAGCCGGAGAATCCGCTGACCTCGCGGGTCATCGTGAACCGCGTGTGGCAGTATCATTTCGGCCACGGCCTTTCGCGCACGGCGAGCGACTTCGGCAAGCTCGGCGAACTGCCGAGCCATCCTGAACTGCTCGACTGGATGGCGCGTCGCTTTGTGGCGGAGGGCTGGTCGTTCAAGAAGTTGCACCGGATGATTCTGACCAGCGCGACGTATCGGCAATCATCAGAGCGCGGACCGCTGAGTCCGCGCGTTGCGATGGGTGAGGATC